>DASQZA010000288.1:0-8862 GCA_035638935.1 Gemmatimonas sp.
CGCCAATGGTCGAGTGCATGCGCACGGCGCTCAGCCAAAGCAACCTGGGAGGCTTACCCACCGGCGCCCGCGCGCTCGTCTCCCTCGAGCTATCGAACCCGTCCGCGTCCGTGCGAGCCCGCATGGCGCGCGAAGCTCAGCGCACGCCGGTCGAGATGCTTCCGGGTGGCCAGGCGGAAGCCAAGTTCGTCACCCAGCAGCACGAGGTCGCGCTCGCGGAGCGAGAACGACACGTCGTCGAGCGTGCGCACATACGCCATCGCACTGCCGTAACCGGCGGCGATTGTCTCGTGCAGGCCGTTCAGGGAAACCAGGAGCGAAGAATCCGAAGTGGAGTGCATGGCAGACGATCGCTCCGCACATGCGCCCCTTCACCACCGATTCCTCGCCCCTCGATGCTTTTCACCGCACGGGCTTCTGCCGTTCAGCTTCTGCCGTTGGGCTTCTGCCGTTCTGCTTCTGCCGTTCCGCTTCTGCCGTTCAACTGACCACCCCCACCCGCTCCAAATGAAACGCCGCGATCGCCCCCGCAATCGGCTCCGCGTCAAAGCGCACCGGATCCGTCGTGGGTAGTCCCGTTTCGGCAGCCACAGCAGCCACCGCCTGGCGCGCATCACGGTCCGACAGGTCGTAGGTGTTGAGCGCGATTGCGATCACCGGTGCTGGCCGGAGCGACTCCGTCATCATCTCATGCAGCCTGATCATCTCGCTCAAGCGCGGAATCGTCACCCATGGATTGCGGTCGATCGTCCGGCGCGATGGCTGCGCACAGAGCACCATGGCGTGCGGCAGCGTGCCGTGCAGCAGCCCGAGCGTCACGCCCGAGTACGACGGGTGCAGCAGCGACCCCTGGCCTTCCACGAGCACGATGTCGGCGCCTTCCGCCGCTTCGATCGTGAGCCGTTCCGCCGCGCCCGCGATGAAGTCCGCAACCACAGCGTCGACCGCGATACCCCGCCCTTTGAGGAGGATGCCCGTCTGTCCCGTCGCCGCGAAGTTCACGCGATGGCCGAGAGCACGCATCGCCTGCGTCAACTGCAGCTGCGTCGTCATCTTGCCGATGTTGCAGTCCGTGCCGACCGTCAGCACGATCGTCGCGTCGAGATCGCGTGTGCGCCCGTAGGCGACATCGAGATCCGCCGGCGCACGGCGCAGGTCGTGGATCGTCACCCCATGCTCGCGGGCAAGTGCGCTGAACTCGGGATCGTCGCCGAGCATGTTGTGTAACCCGCTCCACACATCGAGCTCGGCACGGAGTGCATCGCAGACGATCGCGCGCCACGAATCCGGCAGCTGACCGCCGGCGGGTGCAATGCCGATGAGCAGGGCGTTCGGCATGCGCGCCATGCCTTCGGCGAACGTCGGGACCACCGGGATCGGACCGCCGAAGCCCAGCACCTCACCTGCAGTCCGCGCGGGACTTTCGCTGTCGATCACGGCGACGACGTCGTCCGGCGCATACCGGATGAACGCGTTGGCGGTCTTCGAACTCATCGGGCCGAAGTTGCCTTCGGCGAGGATCAGGAATCGGCGACGGCGTGTCATTGCAGGCACACGGTGACGGACAGATGAGGCGGAAGGACAGGAAACGGCAGCGGCGGCCAGTTACTGGGCCGCCGCTGCTGCGCCCGTTGGGACGGGAGAATCTATCGCCGAATCAACTGCGGGGCTTGGGGTCGCGGAGCCCTTCGATCTGGGCGATCAGGTCGACTTCGGCCGTTTTTGCCTCTTCCCCGGCCTTGAGCTGCGCGGCCGTCGGCTCCGGGTTCGCCAACGCGGCCGCCGGCTCCGGCGCGCCCGGTGCCAGCTGGCGCGAGGCCGCCGGCGCCGGAGCAGGCAGCATGCCCATGCGCTGCTTCAGCTGGAGGAGTTGCATGTCGGCACTGGCACCGCCTGCCGACCGCTCGAGTTGCTTGAACTCGCCCGCCAGACGATCACCGCTGAACTCCTCGTCGATCTCCTGCGCGGCCTGCAGCTGCCGCTCATTGGCGTTGATCTTTTCTTCCATCCGGTTGAACGCCTCGAACGCCGACTTGTCCGAGAGCCCCGACATCGTCTGGGAGATGCGCGCCTGCGCCTCGGCGCGACGCTGCCGCGCGAGCAGGAGGTTCTTCTTGCGCTTGGCTTCCTCGATCTTGTCGTTCAGGTCGTGCAACGACCGCTTGAGCTTGTCGGTCTCCATCTTGTGCTGCTCCCACGTCATCGCGAGCTGCTGGCCATGCTCGAGATGCTCCTGCTGGCGGATCAGCGCCTGCTTGGCCAGGTCCTCGCGATCCTCGCGCAGGGCGAGCATGGCGCGCTTTTCCCAATCGTCGGAGAGCTTGAACTCGGCATCGACCTGATCCTTCAGCTTCTTCTCATCGGCAATGGCGACGGCCACTTGCTGCTTCGCCTGCGCAAGCTGGTTGCGCATGTCGACGACGAGCTGATTGAGCATCTTCTCGGGGTGCTCCGCCGAGGAGATGAGGTCATTCAGATTCGACTTGAGCAGCGTCGAAAGGCGATCGAATATCCCCATGGGTCAGCGAACCTCTCGAAAGGCGGCGAGCTCGCGCATGTGCGACGTCAGCGACAGGGTCATGCTCTCATATGCGGCAAGAAACTCCTCGTAGTCCAGATGCGCGAGTTCGAGCGCCTCCGTGAGCACGATGTTTTCGGCATCGATTCCGTACGATCCATGAAGCATGTCGGTCGCGTTCAGTTCCAGGAGACGCCGGCTCAGGGCCGCCACCTCGGACTCCGACGAGGGCAGCTTCATCACCTTCACCCGCAGCAGCAGCACTGGCGGATTGTGCGTGATCACGACGTCGAAGTCGAGTGGTCCGCCCGGCTTCACCAGCCAGAGTCCGGGTTCGAGTTCGCGATGGGTAGCCCCGTCGATGCTGAGGCGGTCGAGAAACGTCTCGACGTCTTCACGGGAGATCATGAGCGAGTCCTGTAGGTTCGGGTGCTCGTCCGTACGGCGGAGTGTACGGGGGCGTTTCGCGCGGAAGTTACGAGGCTGACTCGGCCGGAGCCATCGTGCGCGATCGGGAAACGAGAAACGGGGTCACTTCGGCAGGCAGACACCGGCCCAGAGCCGACTTCCCCTGCCTTCGTTCGTGAGCAGGAGCCGTCCACGTGGCAACCAGGCGATCGCCTCGGCCTGACGCTGGTCGAGCGCCCGCGTCGAGCAGCGAGCGATGACCGCGCCCGGACGACCGGTGGCCGCGTCGGCGTCGAACATCACCACGCCTTTGTACGTACGCAGAACAACACGACCCCTTCGGGCTCCGGTTGCCGAATCGCCGGCGGCGCTACCAGGGTTGGCGACCGTTGCGATGTGAAACGCCGCGTCAGTCACCCATCCGTCGCTCGTTTCGCTCACCGGCGTCAATGGCAACGAGTCCACCAGTTCAGCGGTGACCGTCCGTCGTTCATTCCACGCAGCGGGCGGGAGCCGGAACAGCAGCACGTTGCGAAAGCGGCCATCACGAGCACGGTGCGGGCGCTTGGTGACGAGCCATATCGATGTATCGGGAGATACCCAGATCGCCTCGACGTCGTGCGCGCCGTCGGGATACACGAAGTCGAGACGTGCTGCAGGTGCGGTGGCAGCGGACTCCTTCGCTCGTGACGTGCCACCATCGACAACCGGCTCCGGCACACGCCAGATCGTCAGCTTCCGACGCAGTGCGTCGTTGTCGCCAACATCCGCGATGTAGAGGCACGCGCCCTCGGCACAGGGGCCCGCGCTCAACGCCTCCCAATCCACATTGGTCGCACCAGTGACACGCCATCGACCGAGCGCGCGACCACTGCTATCCATCGCGAAAAGCACCTCGTCGTTGCCACTGTCGTTGTTCGACCAGAACAGTCCAGCCGCAGCATTTGCCTCTAAGCGCGCGGGCGTGATCCCCGACGACTCCACGAGCTTGCGATCCTCCAGCACGCCAGTCTGCACAGCATCCTGCAGCGGAAGCACTCCCCGATCACGCTCAACGCGACGATCGTCGCACCCAACAACCGCAACGACCAAAATCGCGGTCGCTGCGCACACCACGACAGCGCGCCTCACACCCAATCCCTGATCGAGCACACTGGCGTCTGGCGCCTGACGTCTGGCGTCCAAGCCCAAATCATCCCTTCCGCTTCAACTCGTACAATCGCTCCTTCGCGAGCCTGCGGCCGGTCGGCGTCGCCGCGAGCCCACCCCCCGCCGTCTCGCGATATCGCACATCCATGCTCTCGCCGATCTCACCCATCGTGTCGATCACTTCGTCGGCGGGAATCGCGAACTCCACGCCGGCCATGGCCATCTCGATTGCGGCAAGCGCAATCGCAGCTCCGGTCGCATTGCGAAACACGCAGGGCAACTCGACGAGACCACCAAGCGGATCGCAGACGAGGCCCAGTGTTCCCTGTTGTGCCAGCGCCGTGGCATGGCCCACCTGACGCGGCGAGCCGCCGAGCATCTCGACCGCCGCACCTGCAGCCATCCCGGCCGCCGCTCCAGTCTCGGCCTGGCAGCCACCCTCGGCACCCGACAGCGAAGCGCGCTCGGCGACGACGGCACCGATCAGTCCCGCCGTTGCGAGCGCCGAAATCAACCGCTCGTCGTCGATCACCTGCGCCTGCGCAATACCCGTGAGCACTGCGGGCAACACACCGGCGCCGCCCGCCGTCGGTGCCGCAACGATGACACCCATCGCGGCATTGACTTCCTGCACGGCCAGCGCACGGGCGATGACATCGCGAAACGCCGTGCCTGCGAGAGGTCCCGCGGGACCGGTGCGCATCTTCGCGGCATCTCCGCCGACGAGCCCCGACGACGAGTACAGGTCTCCGACCATCCCGCGGGCCACGGCCTCGCGCATCACGACGAGCGCGCGGCGGAGCGCGTCGCGTATGTCGTCCACGGTGCGCCCCTGATCTTTCGCTTCCGCGTCGAGCGCCACCGTGGACAGTGATACGCCACGGGCTTCCGCATCGCGGATGGCATCGGCAAGGCTGCGATACATCAGGCACTCACCTTGTCGAGACGGAACGCCCATTTCACCCACGGGAGGGTGCGAATCACATCGCGCAGGCTTTCGTCCGGACGCTCGTCGACCTCGATCACCATGAACGCATCACCACCGCGTTCCTTTCGCGACAGCTTGAGTGTCGCGATGTTCAGGTCGGCCTCGGCAAGAATGCCGGTGATGTGCGCGACCGACCCTTTCTGATCGCCCGCCACGAGCACGATCGTATGCAGGTTGCCGGAGATCTCCACCGGGAAACCATCGATCTCGCTCACGAGCACACGGCCTGCGCCGAGCGACGCACCAGTCATCTGAGATCGACGCTCACCGCGCTCCAGCGTGATGCGCACACTGTTCGGATGTGCGTCGTCGCCAAGCGTCGTCTTCTCGAAGCGATACTCCAGCCCTTCGCGCTCCATGATATCGAGCGCAGTGCGAAGCCGTTCATCGTCGGGACGAAATCCCATCAGGCCGCCGACGATCGCCTTGTCAGTGCCGTGGCCCTCCCCGGTACGCGCGAAGGAACCGTGCAACTCCACCGTCGCGCGCTGCGGTGTGCCACCGACCAGGCAGCGGGCGAGCAGGCCAAGACGACACGCGCCAGCGGTGTGGCTGGAGCTTGGACCGACCATGACCGGACCGATGATATCGAGCAGGGAAACCATGATGTAAATGTACCTGCAACAACGCCCGACGGCGTGAGCCGTCGGGCGTTGTGAACGTCCAGCTGAAAGCGCTGCAACTTACGCAGCGACTGTCATGCTCCCCATCCGAGCCGAAACCGGCTCAGCGGTGATTCAGACCGTGCGACGACGACGCGCAACCAGGCCGAGTCCGGCAAGGCCAGCTGCCATGAGGACGTACGTGCTCGGCTCCGGAACCACCGTGGAGGACATCGCGGCGGTGATGTTGCCAGACACGGCGACGATACCACCCGGTACGACGCTCAGGTCGTTCACGGCGAACGAGAAGGAGCCGCCCGTGTAGTTGAACGTCTGAGGCGTGTTGTTGAAATCGACGAATACACCACCATTCGCCAGTGACGTCACGTTGCCCGTGAGCGTCGCCGTGAACAGCTGGCTGGTGTTCGTCGGCGAGGTGAAGTTCACCCGGAGCGAGAAGGGATTGTTCGTATACGTGGCCGGCGCGCCGGACAGGGCGAACGAGCCGAGGTTGTTGACATTCGGCGATGCCGGTGTGTTACCGACAGAGGCGAAACCGGCGGACGTGAACAGGTTGAAGGACGAGTTCGCGTACGTGAGGCCCTGGTTCACGACGGTGCTGGCAGCACTGGCGGTTCCCGGCACACACGCGGCGCCGAAGCAACCGTTCGTGAAGCCGGTGAACTGGACGCTCTGAGCCTGCGCAGGCGCGGCGACCGCGATTGCGGCACCGGCTGCCAGGACGGCGATACGGGACATGAACGACATGTTATCTCCGATGGTGATGTGCGCAGGCGTGAGTGCACTGCGCGCCACATGCTTGGCATCCTACACACCATCACAGTCGGAGATTGTGCGAACAGTCACATGTCAACGCATCTTCATCATTCGGTGGAGAAATTACACTTTACTGCATGCGCGTATGGTTACATAGCGCTACATGATGAGCTCAGCCGTCAGCGCTCGTTCGCTAATGTGAGCATGCTCGCGAGGTAGTGACCCGTATGGCTCTCAGGCACCCGCGCGACCGCTTCCGGCGTTCCCGACGCGACCACACTGCCGCCGCGAATCCCGCCCTCGGGGCCGAGGTCCACGATCCAGTCGGCGGTCTTGATGACGTCGAGGTTGTGCTCGATCACGAGCACGGTGTTGCCCTTGTCCACAAGCTTGTGCAGCACGTCGAGCAACACACGCACATCCTCGAAGTGCAACCCCGTGGTCGGCTCGTCCAGGATGTACAGCGTGCGCCCCGTGTCGCGCTTCGATAATTCTGTTGCGAGCTTCACACGCTGTGCTTCGCCGCCTGAGAGCGTTGTTGCACTCTGTCCGAGGTGGATGTAGCCGAGTCCCACGTCGCGCAGCGTTTCGAGCTTGATGGCGATACGCGGTTGGTTCTCGAAGACCGTGCACCCGTCCTCGACGGTGAGTTCCAGCACATCCGCGATACTGAGGCCGCGGAAGCGCACTTCCAGCGTTTCGCGGTTGAACCGCTTGCCCTTGCAGACATCGCACGGCACGAACACATCCGGCAGGAAGTGCATCTCGATTTTCACCAGCCCGTCGCCCTGACACGCCTCGCAACGGCCGCCTTTGACATTGAACGAGAATCGCCCCGGTCCATACCCGCGGATCTTCGACTCCGGCAGCTCCGCGAACAGTTCGCGCACCGGGGTGAACACACCCGTGTACGTCGCCGGATTCGAGCGTGGCGTGCGCCCGATCGGGCTCTGGTCGATGTCGATCATCTTGTCGAGATGCTCGAGCCCGGTAATGCGATCGTGCGCTCCCGGAATGACGCGCGCACGGTAGAAGTGGCGCGACAGCGTCTGCTGCAGGATGTCGGTGACGAGCGTGGACTTCCCCGAGCCCGACACGCCGGTCACCGCCACGAACAGCCCGAGCGGAAACTCCGCGCTGACGTCACGCAGGTTGTGCTCGCGCGCGCCCTGCACCCGGATCACGCGTGAGGGGTCGACCGGGCGTCGCTTGGGCGGCACCGCAATGCTGCGCGTGCCCTTCAGGTATGCACCTGTGATCGACGCGGGCGTATTCAACACATCGTCCAGCGAACCCTCGACGATGACTTCACCGCCATGTTTGCCCGCGCCGGGCCCGAGATCGATGATGTAGTCGGCATCCCGGATCGTTTCCTCGTCGTGCTCCACCACGATCACCGTGTTGCCCAGATCACGAAGCTGTTTGAGCGTGGACAGCAGTCGCCCGTTGTCACGCTGATGCAAACCGATGCTCGGCTCGTCGAGGATGTACAGCACGCCGACGAGTCGTGAGCCGATCTGCGTGGCCAGACGAATGCGCTGTGCCTCGCCACCGGACAGGGATTCCGCGCTGCGATTCAGCGTGAGGTAGTCGAGGCCAACGTCGACGAGAAAGCGAAGCCGCTCGCGAACTTCCTTGAGTATCGGCCCCGCAATGCCCGGATCGAGTCCCGGCTTCGAGTCGGAACGCACGGGCACGGTGTCGAAGAACACCAGCGCATCGACCACGCTGTGCTGCACGACGGTGCCGATATCCTGCCCATGCAGCGTCACGGCCAGCGACTCGGGACGCAGACGCCGCCCGATGCAGGCCGGACACTGCGACGCGACCATGTAAGCATCGAGTTCGAGTCGCACGCCGTCCGAACTCGTTTCGTCGTAGCGGCGCTGCACATGCGCGAGGATGCCTTCCCACGTGCTGTCACCAGCCTTTGCGCCAGCCGACTTGGAAGCCGTCTTCGATGCGGCCTTTGCGGCCGGTCGCGATGCCTTCTTCGCGGCCTTCGGTGTGACTGCCGGCGTGTCGCTGACTCCGTGCAGCAGCTGTTCTCTCACTTTCGCCGGCAGCTTTTTCCATGGCAGGTGCAGGTCGAAACCCAGGCTCTTGGCGAGTCCAGGCAGGATCACCTTGCGCATGTAGCCGTCAGGCTCACCCCACGGGAGCACGACACCTTCGAGAATGGAAATGCTCGGGTCGCCGAGTATGAGCTCTTCACTCACGCTGCGCGTGGTGCCGAGGCCGCTGCAGGACTCGCACGCACCGAATGGCGAGTTGAACGAGAAGTGCCGCGGCTCGAGCTCCGGCATCGAGATCCCGCATACGGCGCAGCCGTACCGCTCGGAAAACATCTCGATCTTCGGCTCTGCACTGTCGTAGCGCACGACTTCCACCAGGCCTTCCGCCAGACGCAGCGCGGTCTC
>DASQZA010000289.1:0-29766 GCA_035638935.1 Gemmatimonas sp.
GCTGTCAGTTGATGGTTGATGGATGATCGATGATGGATGCGATGCTCAGCCATACGTCACTACAACTTTCGCCTACCATGCAAACCCTGTCCCTCGAAATCACCGGCATGTCCTGCGGCCACTGTGTGGCGGCGGTCGACAAGGCGCTCAAGGCGTTGCCGGGTGTGAGCGCAGCGAACGTCGAAATCGGGCATGCGACGGTTGTCGTCGATCCGACGGTCGCCACGCCTGCGGCCATTGCTGACGCCGTCGAGTACGCCGGATTCTCCGTGACGGTCGCGTAGTCGCCGAGTGCGGGGCTGACTCGCGCGAGTACGTGGCGACTACGTCTCGTATTGCTCGGTCGGCATCTTGAAGGCCGCGACGAGCTTCGGGTCGCCTACGATTCCGAGCACACGCTGCGCGACGTATTCACCGACCACCGGGCCGAACTTGAATCCCTCGGCCTGACCGACGCCCGCGATCCATGCGTTCGACAGGTTCGGTAGTGTGTCGATGATGAAATCGCGGTTGATGCTCGATTCGTAGTGGCACGAGCGCGTCTCGAGAATCGGCGCCTTGGCGAGGGCAGGGAAGCGGGCCTCGAGAAAGCGACGCGACCCGTCGATGCGCTCCTGAGACGACCAGCGCACGCTCGTGTCGGGGTCGGACTGCAGCGGGTCTGCCGGTGGTGTCGAACTGGCCGGCCGTGGAGCAGCAGCGGTCGTTGCGGCCGGCGTACCCGCAGCTGGTGTGGTGGCGGGCGGCGTCGCGGGTGCAGCGGCGCGTGCTCCGGTTGCCGCGGCGGCCGTCGTCGCGCTTGGCTCGGCCAGTGCGCCGCGTACCCGGAATCCGCGCATGTCGACCGGCAACGACGGCCACCCCGTCACGCCCGGAAAATTGTAGCTCGGCAGGTTCGGAAACGTGAACCGGTGATCATGCAGCGGCGTGCCGAAATAGCACACGTAGCCGAGGGGCACGCGCATGCGGTTCATGAGCAGTTCCGGAAAGAGCTTCCGCAACCACGGGCCGCAGGCGAACACGTAGGCGTCGCCGCGAATGGCTGTGCCGTCCTCGAGCAGTACGCTCTGCAGTTTCCCCCCGCTGGTCTGCCCGGGTCGCACACGCCCAAGCACGAACTTCACGCCGTGCATCTGCGCGGCAGCGGCAACGGCCTGTGTTGCCGCACGGGCGCGCACAACACCAGCGTCGGGCTCGTAGAGCGCAATGGTAATGTCGTCCGCCTTGATCATCGGCCAACGTTTGCGCGCTTCGTCGCCGTTCATGACTTCGTGCGGCACTCCCTGCGCCTTCCATGCGGTGAGCGTGTTCTTGACGAACGGCTCGTCTGTGGCGCGCATGATCACGTCGCCGGTCTTGTGGAAGAACTTGGTGTGAAACTCCTTCCCATACTCGTCGTCGAACTGCTGCCAGCGTGCTATCGACGTTCGTGCCCATGCGGTCCAGTGGTCGACTGTGCTGCGATCGCCGTAGCTGGAGCGGATGCCGCGGGTCTCGTCGCCGCTCGTCGCGCGCGAGTTGCCGGGACCGTACGCATCGACCAGCGTGACACGCGCGCCGCGCTTGCGGAGGTGGTACGCCGTCCAGCTGCCCCAGACGCCGGCGCCGATCACGACGACGTGGCCCACACCGTTGTCGCCGCGCCGGTTCGGCTCGATACCGCGAGCCACGGCAGTGCTCGGCACCGTCGCGCACCCGAGCGCGAGGGCGGCGCTGGCGCTGACTCCGGCCAACAGGAACTCGCGGCGCGGCATCACGTCGTCGCCGGTGGCATTGGAGCGGTCGGTCGCGCTGTCGTCGGGGCGGGGCATATCGTCGTTCGTGGAAGGCAGGTTCGGCATGCGCAGAACATGTGGGTACTGCAGAGATCAGGCAACCGAGAATGGCCGCGGGGATTGCGTGCCGCCGAGAGTCGAGACACGTTGCCGCGCATGCTCCTGAACTCCAAACTCTCCCGTCGAGGCGCACGCACTGCCAGCGTGGCGTCTGTACTGACCGTGGCGCTTGCCCTCGGCTCGCTGCTTCCGTCGTCCGCGCGTGGGCAGGATAGCCTGCCCAAGGCCCCTGCCGGCATCTTCAGCGACGAACAGGCCGAGCGCGGCAATGGCGTGTTCACCCGCGTGTGCCTGGAATGTCACACACGCAACGACATGACGAACGCCGATTTTCGTATGGCCTGGAATGGCCGCACGGTATTCGAGCTGTTCGAGATCATCCGCACCACCATGCCTGATGGTGCACCGGGCACGATGACGCGCGAGGAATACGCCGACGTGACTGCCTACCTGCTCAAGATCAACGGCATGCCTGCAGGGTCGGCGCCGATGCCGGGTGACTCCACGCTTTCGGCGCACAAGATCGACATTCCGGCACCGCCGCCGTTGTCGATGCGGCCGGTGACTTCACGCGCGCTACACGGCGTACAGGGCGCGCGCCCGAGCCGGCTCGTTCCGTCATTGTCGTCGTTCGTCTACCCCATCCGCACGACTCCCCTTCGCCGAGGTTCCTGATGTCCCGACGGTCGTCACCGGTTTCTCCGAACGCATCGCGCAGGATGTTGTTGCTCTCTGGCCTCACCGCAGCCCTGGCGATCGGCGCGACGTCGGCGTCGGCGTCGGCGCAGGGCAGCGTTCGCGAGCCCATCGTGCCCGCGGGGCAGAGCGCATCGGCGACACTCACACCCGGCATCAAGGTCGGCAACCTGGTCTTCGCATCCGGGCAACTCGGCATGCGTCGCGACGCGCCGGACACGACGGTCGTCGGACAGTCGCGCATCGCGCTCGAGAGCACCAAGAAAGTATTCGAGGCCGCCGGCACGACGATGGCGCACGTCGCGAAGTGCACCGTCTACCTGATCGACGCGAAGGATTTTGCGGGAATGAATCAGGCCTACCGCGAGTTCTTCCCCACGACGCCGCCAGCGCGCACCACGGTGGTCGTGGCCGCCCTCGTGTCGGCAGGCGCCAAGGTCGAAATCGAGTGCGTGGCGGTGATGCCAAAATAAAGGGCAGAAGCGGAACTGCAGAAGCGGAACTGCAGAAGCGGAACTGCAGAAGCGGAACTGCAGAAGCGGAACTGCAGAAGCGGAACTGCAGAAGCGGAACTGCAGAAGCTGAAGGGCAGAGGCTGATGACAGAAGCGCCCAGTGATCCTGCGATGGATGGCTGGGCGTTGCTGCATTTTGGTGACGGGTGAGGCGCAGGAGCGAAGCAGGTTTGCGCCATGCGAGACCATCGTCAGCTTCGCGTGTGGGTTCGCGCGTCGGCACTCAGCGTCTACGTCTTTCGCGCGACGTCGGACTTGGAACGGGGCGCTGAGCATTACCAGCGACAGCTGCGGCGCGCGGTGGCGAGCATCGCCGCGACGATTGCCGAGGGACATGCGCAGAGCAGCGGCGCGCAGTTCTGCCGGTATCTCGCCATGTCCCTTGGATCAGTGGCAGAGGCAGTCAATCACAGCGCGGAGCTACGTGCGTTGTCGCTCGTACCGGATGCAACTCTCGATCACATCGAGTCCGAGCTCGCCACGCTTCAGGGCATGCTGCTGCGCCTCCGTAGCTGGATCAAGCGCAGACCTCGCCGACAAAACTAACCCCCGCCCCGCTTCTGCCGTTCCGCTTCCGCAGTTCCGCTTCTGCCGTTCCGCCTCTGCCGTTACTTAGGCCATACCGTCCCCTGCACCCGGGCCACCGCGCCCACGCCCTTGTACGTGAACTTCTGCAGTCGCTTGCCCTCGTACGTTTCGGTCGTGTAGATGTTGCCCTTCGAGTCCGTGGCGATGCTGTGTACCGCGAAGAACTGGCCGGGCTGGCGGCCGCCGTCGCCGAACGTCGTCACGATCTCGAGTGAGTTGCGATCCATGACGTAGATCCGCTCGTTCTTGCCATCGGCGAGATAGAGCCAGCGCTGTGCCGGGTCACGCGAGAACGTGATGTCCCAGACCGATCCGTCGCCGCGCGTCTTCGGTGCCACGCGGACTTCCTTCACGAACGTGCCGTTCTTGCGGAACACCTGGATGCGATCGTTCGGGCGGTCGCAAACGTAGACGAGGCCGTCGTTCGATGGCTCGGCGCAGTGAATCGGATTGCGGAACTGCTGCGCGAGCGGGGCGTCCGGGTTGTAGGGGCCGAGGTTGGTGTCGTCCGGCTTGTTGCCGTACGCGCCCCAGTAGCGCTTGATCTTCCCCGTTCCCATGTCGAGCACCGCCACGCGCTTGTTGCCGTAGCCGTCAGCGACGTAGGCCTCGCGTGCCTTCGGATCGAACGAGATTTTCGCGACGCGTCCGAAGTGCGTGCTGTCGTTGCTCGCAGCGGCCTGCTTGGGCGTTCCATATTGCGCCAGAAACTTGCCATCGTGCGAGAACTTGAGGATGTGCGAGTCCCCAGTGCCGTTGCCACCGATCCAGACGTTGTCCTGGTCGTCGATGGCGATGCCATGATTGGAGACCGGCCACGCGTAGCCAGTGCCCGGCCCACCCCACGCCTTCACGAATCCGCCTGCTGCGTCGAACTCGAGGATCGGCGGCGCCGATGTGCAGCACTCGGCGATCGGGTTCGCTCCACTCCCGCCCGCTTCGGTGCGCTGGTTCAGCGTGCTGTCGCCCCGGTGGATGATGAAGACATGATCGCGGCTGTCAACACCGACGCCGATGACGGAGCCCAGGATCCAGTGGTTGGGCAGGGCGCGCGGCCAGAACGGGTCGACCTCGAACCGTGGGGCCTGTACCGTCTGTGATGCGTCGGCGCGCAGCACCGACTGGCCCGCGGCCAGTGCCACGAGTGCTGCGAGCATGGAGCCGCCAACGAACAGCTGCCGCTTCCGGGTCATTCCATCTCCGATTCAGGGCCGTGAGCCGGCGGGATGCCGGACCATGTACAACACCTTGTACGACTCCGTGTACGACACCGTGTGCATCATGCGGGCGGATAGTAAGTTGGTTCTATCGGCTTCACACGCATTGTTCTCAGGCGTCGGGCTCGGCGAGCCTCGCTGCCATGCACGAGACGAATTAACGTGGCCGTCCCACCCTGTCCAGAGAAATTCGCGCACCCGTGCCTGCACCCGTGCCTCCCGACGCGCTCACCGCCTGTTTCCCGCCGTGCTTACCCGCGTGATATCGACCCTCGCCCGTGTAGCCGGCCAAGCCCTGCGCCGGCCCGCGGCGCTGCAGCGCGCGGCGCTCCAGCGCTTGGCGCGCGTTGCGCTGGTTGCGGCGGCACTCGTCGCGCTCCTGCCGGCGGTGCCATTCGCGCACGAGCTGCCCCGGGACGTGGTGGTGCGCGCGTTCGTGAAACCGGAACGTCAGACGTTGCGTGTGCTCGTGCGCGTGCCGCTGGAGGCCATGCGCGACGTGGAGTTCGCGACGCGAGGCCCGGGGTACCTCGACCTGTCGCGCGCCGACGGTCTGCTCCGCGACGCCGCGAAGCTGTGGATCGCCGACGGCCTCACGGTGTTCGAGGACGGAGCCCGTCTGGCGCCGCCACGCATCGTGGCGACGCGCGCGTCGTCGCCCGCCGATGGCGCCTTCCGCGAGTATGCCACGGCGCTGGCGACGGTCTCCGGGCCGAGTCTGCCGCTCGACACCGACCTGCCATGGAAGCAGGTGATGCTCGATGTGCTCCTGGAGTACGACATTACTTCCGACAGTGCTGCCGTCGCCGTGCAACCGTCCTTCGCGACGCTCGGTGTCCGTACGACGAGTGTGGTCCGCTACCTGCCAGCGCAGGGCGCGGAACGCACGATCACGTTCGACGGAGATCCGGGGCTGGTGTCGCTGGACCCGGGGTTTTTCGACGCCGCGTGGCGCTTCCTGCGCCTGGGCTTCACGCACATCCTCGATGGCACCGACCATCTGCTCTTCCTGCTCTGCCTCGTGGTGCCCTTCCGTTCGTTTCGACCGCTCGTCGCGCTCGTGACGTCGTTCACGATCGGACACTCGATCACGCTCGTCGCGTCCGCGCTCGGGCATGCACCGGATGCGCTGTGGTTTCCACCGCTCGTCGAAACGCTCATCGCTCTTTCGATCGTGTACATGGCTTGTGAGAACATGCTCGGGGCAACGCTGCAGCGCCGATGGCTCTTCGCATTCGGATTCGGGCTCGTGCACGGGTTCGGTTTTTCGTTCGCACTGCGTGATTCGTTGCAGTTCGCTGGCGGCCAGCTCGCCGCATCGCTTGCCGCGTTCAACGTCGGGGTGGAGCTCGGGCAGATCGGCGTGATGGCCGTCGCGGTGCCCGCGCTCGTCTTCCTGTTCAAGCGTGTTCCGGAGCGCGCCGGCATCATCCTGCTGTCCGCGTTCGTCGCGCACACGGCATGGCACTGGACGACGGAGCGAGCGGGTGTGCTGCGCGAGTATCACGTGGAGATGCCGGCGATGGATGCGCTGCTTCTGGCGAGCGCGATGCGAGGCCTGATGCTGTTGATCATGATCGGCGGTGCGGGGTGGGCGCTTCATGTCCTGTTGCGGCGGTTCATCACGCGACCCGCGGTGACGACGGCACTGTGCGCACTGCTGATCGCGGGCGGAGCGGCAGCCATGGCCCCTGAGCCGCTGGTGGCGCAGACGACATCGGCCAAGAGAACGCCATCCAAGGCAGCCCCGTCGAAAGCACTCCCCGCCAAGGTCCAGGTCCCGCAGCCGGCCAAGCCATCACGCACGACGATGGCCGGCATCTACACCGCCGATCAGGCTACGCAGGGGCGCGAGGTGTTCACGGGCACCTGCACCGGCTGCCACACCCCGGCGTCGCACACCGGTGTCGTGTTCACCTCGAAATGGCTCGGGCGGTCGGTCGACGACCTGTTCACGTACATCCGCAACACGATGCCCAAGATCGCTCCGGGCAGCCTGAGCGAGGACGAGTACGTGTGGGTCACGGCCTACATCCTGAAGCTGAACGGCATGCCTGCCGGCAGCATCGACCTGGTCGCCGAACCGTCGCTGATGCGCGCGGTCCGCATCGACACTCTGCGCGCGCGCGCCAGCAGGCAGTAACGATCACCCAGCTTCTGCCGTCTCGCTTCTGCCGTCTCGCTTCTGCCGTTCCGCTTCTGCAGTTTTGCTTCAGCTTCTCCGTCCTCCCTCCCTCATTCGAGCCCATCATGCCGCATCGCGCCACCAGACGGACCATCGGGGCCCTGGCCATCGGAAGTTTCGCGATAGCGGGTGTCGTGCTGGCGCAGGCCGCGCGCAGTACGACGCAGCCAGCAGCGCAGCCGCCGATTGCGCGTGGCAACGCATACGGTGAATGGCGCGTGTGGGGTGCGGACTCGTGGAGTTCGCGCTACTCGCCACTCGACCAGATCAATGCCCGCAACTTCGATTCGCTGCAGGTCGCGTGGCAGTGGAACGCGAGTGCACTCGGCAACGACGAGTACTATCGCACGACCCCGTTGTATGCGAACGGCCGCTTGTTCACCGTCGCATCGACACGCCGCGCCGCTGCCGCCATCAATCCGGCAACCGGCGCGCAGCTCTGGAAGTGGGGCATGGACGAAGGCATCCGCTGGCAGAAGGCGCCGCGACAGTTCGCCGGACGCGGGCTCGCCTACTGGACCGACGGCACGCAGGAGCGCGTGTTCGTCGTGACGCCGGGATACCATCTCGCGGCGCTCGACGCGAAGACCGGCAAGCCGGATCCGAGCTTCGGCAAGAACGGCGTCGTCGACCTGATGGACGGTCTCGGATTGCCGATGGTGCCGCTCGCCGTCGATGATTCCGGCCCGCTGATCATCAGCGATGCGGCGCCGATGCGAAAGGCGCGCGCGGGAGAGAAGTGGGATCCGGTGAAGAAGACCGGCGCCGACGGCACGGTCGGCATCGACCCGAGCTACGGGCAGATCGCCGCGAGCTCGCCACCGATCGTCATCGGCAACGTGCTCGTCGTGGGTAGCTCGTCGATTCATGGCTATTACCCGATTCGCGTGCGCAACCTGCCCGGTTACGTGCGCGGCTTCGACATTCGCACCGGCAAGCAGCTGTGGCTCTTCAACCTCGTGCCGCAGCCCGGCGAGTACGGCGCCGAGACGTGGAAGAAGGGCTCGAAGGTCGGCACCGAAGGCGTGGGCAAGAACGACGCATGGGCGCCGTATTCCGCGGATCTGGAGCTTGGTCTCGTGTACATCCCGGTCGGGATGCCGCTGATGGACGAGTATGGCGGACATCGCCCGGGCAACAACCTGTATGGCAACAGTCTCGTCGCGCTCGACGCGAAGACGGGACAGCGGAAGTGGCACTACCAGATGGTGCACCACGACATCTGGGATTACGACACACCGATGGCCCCGAACCTGATGGACATCACGGTCGATGGCCGCCCGCGCAAGGTCGTCGCGCAGACGACGAAGCAGGGGTGGGTGTACACGTTCGATCGTGTCACGGGTGAGCCGATCTGGCCGATCGTCGAGACGCCGGTGATGCAGAGCGACGTGCCGGGTGAAGAGTCGTCGCCGACGCAGCCCATTCCCACGAAGCCCGCTCCGTTCGCGCAGCAGGGACTCGTCGAATCGGATCTCATCGACTACACGCCGGCGATTCGCGATTCGGCGCTCAAACTCGCGAAGAAGTGCCGCATGGGGCCGTACTACATCCCGGCGGCACCTGCGACAGGCGGCAAGGATGGACTCAAGTGTTCGTGGTACGCTCCCGGTGCTGCCGGTGGCGTGAACATCGACGGCGGCGCGACGGTCGACGTCGAAACAGGCATGATGTACGTCGCGTCGCAGAGCGGCATGAGCACGATCACGTTGCAAAAGGACCCGTGTTCGGAGTTCCGCTTCAGCTCACCGCGCAACAGTTGCGGATTGCCTGGCGCTCTGCCGGCGCCGGCCGGCTACACGCCGCCCGACGCGAACAATCGCGGCGGTGATTTCGCGGCGCGCGGCAACCTCTCGGTGATCGGTGGCATCTCCATCGTGAAGCCGAAGCAGTATGGTGGCCTCACCGCGTACGACATGAAGAAGGGCGACAAGTCGTGGTGGGCACCGAACGCCGGCATGGTGCGCCCGACGACGCGCGACTCGCTGTTTGCGGGTGTCACGCTTCCTGAACAAGGTGGTCGTGGGCAAGCGCAGGCCATCACCACGAAGTCGCTGCTGATCTACGGCACCGGGCGTTCCGGTGGGGTCCCGGGGCAGCCGCCGAAGCTGTTTGCCCTCGACAAGGCAACGGGCAAGCAGGTCGGTGCACTCACGATTCCCGCGAAGACGACGGCCGTGCCGATGACGTTCCTTCACGAGGGCCGTCAGTACATCGTGTTCGCAACCGGTTCGGAAGAGACGACGAAGCTGACGGCGCTGGTGCTACCGAAGAAGTAAAGCAGAAGCGGAACAGCAGAAGCGGAACAGCAGAAGTTGAGAAGCAGAAGCTGGGACGATTGAAAGCGCTATGAGCGCGTGCTACTTCGGCACGCGCTCGTACTTCTTGAGAATCTTTGCGCCGACTTCCGCGCCGTAGATGTTGCCAGCGGCGTCCACAGCGACTCCTTCTGCGGAGCTCGTGCTGCGTGGTGCCGCTTCCGGGTCGGGAATGAACGCCGTCACTTTCCCGTCCTTCGCACTGCCGATGCGAATGCCGCGCTTCCATGCGGCGTGAGGAGGCGCCACGGAGCCCGATTCGGAATCGGCGGCGTACAGCACGTCGTTGCGGTCGATGTACAGGCCGCTGATGCGACTGAACTGATACCACGTGTCGAGCAGCTTGCCGTCCTGATCGTAGATCAGCAGACGATCGTTGCCACGGTCCGCGACGAACAGACGGCCACGTGAGTCGATCTCGAGTGCGTGCGGCTGGTCGAGGCCTCCGTCACCCTTGCCGCGCTTTCCCCACGTCGCGACGAGTTTGCCCAACTTGTCGAACTTCATGATGCGCGCGTTCGCGGTGTCCGCCGATGAGTGGCCGTCGACGACGAAGATGGTGCCATTCGGTGCGACGTGGACGTCGTTTGGCTGGAAGAAACCACCCGCACCCTTGTCACCCCCGGCTTTGCCCAGCGTGAGCAGCAGCTTGCCGTCAGGGCTGAACTTGAAGATCTGGTGACCGCGCTTCACGGTGCTCGTGTCGGGCGCGCGGGGGCCCGTGCAGCTGCAGTCGGTCACCCAGATGTTGTTGTCGCGATCGACGTGGATGCCGTGTGGTGACATGATGAGCCCTGCGCCGAACGACTTCACCATGTTGCCCGCAGCATCGAACTTCATGATCGGGTCGAGCTTCGATGTCGCGCAGCTGTTCTCGCCGCACCGCTCGGCGACCCAGATGCTGCGACCATCGCGGTCGATGTCGACGGCACTCGTCGAACCCCACGTCCGCCCTGCCGGGAGCTTCGCCCAGCCGTCGACCGTGCGATACGGATTGGGGAGGTCGTTCACCGGCGCGTTGGCGGCTGCCGATGCGGATGACGCGCGCGATGCGGTGGACTGCGCACATGCCACCTGCATCGCGAGCAGCGGCACGAGGAGCGAACAGGCGACGACGGGGCGGAAAGGCAACACGGGGACTCCGGTCGATGGTGGGGAGCCCAAGTTTGTCACCGGGCGAAACGGGACGCCAGCGGGAGAGAGCAGCGGCTTGGGGCTTACGTCTTATGTCTTATAGCCTGCGACTTACCGCTCATGTCTTACCACCTACGGCTTACCACTAGCAGCTACGAGCTTGTAGCTCGCTTGGCATCAGTGCACGCGAGGCCAGCGGCAAGCTGAAAGCCGCTAGTGGTAAGTGGTAGGTGGTAAGACATGAGCGGTAAGAAAGGGGCCTTCTGCCGCGGGCGCACGGACGTTGGTGCACGCTCCCTTTACCTCCCAAACACCTTGAACCCAGCGTACACCGCCAGCGTGCCGTTGCGCGCCCGGTCACGCAGACCAGCCGAGTTTTCCTCGGTCACGTGCGTGAGGCCGACCCCGTAGCGAACGCCGCCCGTGACTGTGAATCCGACCAGCGAGATGTCGATGCCGCCTCCCACCACTGCACCATACTCGACCGAGCGCGGTTCAAAATCCTGGCGGTCGCAGTTCGACGAAGTATTCGGCACACCGCTGCCGCTGATATTCACCGAGCAGTTGACGTTGTAGCTCACCGACGGGCCAGCGTAGAGGTGCGGAACCAGGACCGAGGAGCCTCCGAAATTGCGGCGGAGGAGCACCGGAATCTCGAGATAGTCGAGCCGAATGTCCGTCGCACCCGCCGCGCCGTTCGCTGGACCGAAACGGCCGCCCTTGCTGAGGAACAATGCCTCGGGCTGCAGCGACCAGATCGGGCCGATCGGGACATTCAGTGATACACCGAACAAGCTGCCATTGCGGTTCTCGGACTTCACGTCGTCGAGGCCGCGCAGCTGTGAAAACGTCATGCCGCCAACCAGCGAAAGCCGCTGCGCGCCCGCATCGGCCGCTGGCACACTCGCTACCATGCCCGCAACGACGCTGCACAGGGCGGCTCGAGAAAGCACGCTCCGGCGCAGCGCCCGGATACGAGAACGGAGCGTATGTGTCATACGCCCCGCCGTCGCACACATCATGCCCTGCTCATGTGCAGCTGGTGCTGCTCGTCTCGCTCACCGGCAGGCTACGCCCACTTGAGATCCTGCTTGCTCAACGGAATCGAACGGATGCGCTTGCCCGTCGCGGCATAGATCGCATTTACCAGCGCCGGAATCACGGGAGGCAATGCCGGCTCGCCGATGCCCGTCGGTGCGAAGGTCGTCTTCTTGAAGTGCACCTCGACTGGCGGCACCTGGTTGCTGCGCAGCAGGCGGTACGTGTTGAAGTTGCTCTGCTCCGCCTGTCCGTTCGCGAAGGTGACTTCCTGCGCGAGCGCCTGTCCGATGCCGTCGAGCACCGAGCCCTGCACCTGCGCTTCGGCACCGCTCGGGTTGATGATCTCGCTGCCAACGTCACCGACGGCCCACACCTTGTCGATCTTGAGCACACCGGCCTTGCTCACCGTGGCCTGTACGACTTCGGCGAAGTAGCCGCGATGGCTGAAGTGGAAGGCGACGCCCATGCCGGTGCCTTTGGGCAGCGGCGTCTTTCCCCAACCCGACACGTCGCGCAGCATCTCGAGCACACCGCGCATGCGCGCGCCATCGAATCCGGCCTGCGGCTGCGGGCCGCTCGTACCAGCGGCCGGCGGTGGCACCGGCTGCTCCTGCGCGAGCAGGTCGAGCCGGAACTGCAGTGGATCCTTGCCGGCCGCCACTGCGAGTTCGTCGATGAAGCCCTGCGCCGCGAAGGAGATGCCGTTGCTGCCGGGTGCGCGCAACGGGCCCGTCGGAACGCCGAGCGACATTACGGAAGCGCCGAGCGCGTAGTTGGGCACGAAGCGGGCGGGGAATTCTGTCGCATTGATGCCGGCGGACGACACGAAGTTCTGCCCTTCGCCGAACGAGACGAAGTGGTTCTTCCACGCCACGAGCTTGCCGTTCGCATCGACGGCACCCGAGAAGTTGTGGTAGCCCGCCGGGCGATAGAAGTCGTGTTGCATGTCGTCTTCGCGCGTCCACAGCAGCTTCACCGGCACACCGACCTGCTTGGCGATCGCCGCCGCTTCCACCATGAAGTCGTTCGTCAGCCGGCGGCCGAAGCCACCTCCGGCTCGCACGAGATTCACCGTGATCGCTTCTTCCTTCATGCCGAGCACACGCGCGACGAGCTGACGGCCGGGCGCCGGGTTCTGCGTCGGTGCCCACATCTCGAGCGTATCGCCCTTGAAGTGCGCGGTGCAGTTCATCGGCTCGAGCTGCGCGTGCGAGATGAACGGATAGTAGTACGCCGCATTCACGACCTTCGCGCCCGACATCGCGGCGTCAGGATCGCCGTCCTTGCGCAATGACCGCTGCGGCTCCGACTTCGCCAACACCGCCGCCTGCGTGTTGAACGAGGCCGTACCCTGCGACGACGTGGGATGCGCGGCCCACTTCACATCGAGCTTCGCACGCGCCGACTTCGCCTGCCACCAGCTATCGGCCACGATGGCGACGCCCGGGACCAACCCAGTGAGCCCACTCGCGTCGTTTCCTTCCACCACGAATGCATGGCGCACTCCGGGCATCGCCTTGATGGCCGTCAGGTCGACGCTCGCGACCTTCGCGCCGTACACCGGCGACTTGTGATACATCGCGTACAACATGCCAGGCACGGTGACGTCGATGCCGAAGATCGGCTTGCCCGTGACGATGGCTTTGGTATCCACGCCCTTCACACGGGAGCCGATGATCTTGAAGTCTTTCGGATCCTTGAGCTTGACTGTCGCGAGCTCTGGCGCCGGCACGGACGCCGCATCGGTAGCGAGCTCGCCGTACGTCATCGACTTGCCGCTCGCGGCATGACGCACGATGCCGAGGCTCGTCGTGAGTTCCGACGCGGGCACGCCCATCTTCGTGGCGGCCGCCGCAACCAGCATCGCGCGACCGGCGGCACCGACACGGCGCATCGGCAGCCAGTTGGTCGGCGTGGCGGTGCTGCCGCCGGCGAACTGACTCTGGAACTTGACCGGGTCGAACGGCGCCTGCTCGACGCGCACGTTCTTCCAGTCGACATCGAGTTCCTCGGCGATCAGCATCGGGAGCATCGTCTTGATGCCCTGGCCGACTTCCGGGTTCTTCGACATGATCGTGACGATGCCATCCGGCGTGATGCGCACGAATGCACTCAGGGCCGGATCGGCGAGCCCCGCGGCCGGCGCATATCGCTCGAGCGCCGAGAGCGGCTCCACGTAGCTGGCGAGTAGAATGCCACCACCGGCAATCGTGCTCACACGCAGAAAGTCGCGGCGGGTCACTGGCGAGGACGTGTTCATCAGCGGACTCCTCCCGGTGACTTCGCGCCCGGTGCCCCGACGGACGCCGGCGCACTCTTGATTTCAGCGGCGCGGTGAATCGCTGCACGGATGCGATGGTACGTCGCGCAGCGGCAGATGTTGCGCGACATGGCAGTGTCGATGTCCGCATCGGTCGGCTTCGCATTCTTCGCGAGCAGCGCCGCGGCAGCCATGATCTGGCCCGCCTGACAATATCCGCACTGCGGCACGTCGAGTTCATCCCACGCGCGCTGCAGCGCGTGCGTACCATCCGACGAGAGACCCTCGATGGTGGTGATCTCCGCGCCCTGCGCTGCCGCTGCCTTTGTCGCGCAGGAGCGCGTGGCGACACCGTTCACGTGGACGGTGCAGGCCCCGCACTGCGAGACGCCACAACCGAACTTCGTGCCCTTGAGGCCCAGTTCATCGCGGAGTGCCCAGAGGAGCGGCATGTCTTCGGGCACATCCAGTGCTTTCGCTTGCCCGTTGACCTTCAGTTGGATCTTCATCGCGGCACTCCTCCCCGCAGGGTCTGGAACGCGTCAGCAGCAGGATGGGAGGCTGCCAGCGCAGGCATCCTGAAATCTCGCGATCCGGGAGCGTCCGGTCCAGCGGTTCCCGGATTCAAATACCCTCCTGGGGCACGTGAATCACAGGTTTCTAATTCACGTGGATCGCGCCTTGCACCCACCGGCGCCTGTGATACCTCAGCTCCGCGAACACTTCGCGACGGGCTGGACATCTGGATCTGCATGCAAGGAGCAGCAAATATGATGCGTACATCTAGCGTGGTACTCGCGATCAGCGCACTGGTAGTGGCTACCGCTTGTGGAAAGACGGACGAGACCGCCAGCGGTGATTCGGCGACGATGGCGATGGGCGGAAGCTCGGCGGCGATGGAGCCGGCTGCACCGGCCGCACTGACGGATGCCAACATCGTGTACATCCTCGACCAGGCGAACGTCGCGGACAGCACGCTCGGCGCACTTGCGGAAACGAAGGGTTCAAGCGCAGAAGTGCGCAACTTCGGCAAGCTGATGCAGGGTGAGCATCATGCGCTTCGGCAGCAAGGTCAGGATCTCGCCACGAAGCTCGGTGTGACGCCGGCAATGCCGACGGGTGACCAGAGCGAGACGAATGCGATGCAAACTGCAACGACGATGGGATCGATGGAGAAGGGCGCGGCGTGGGACAAGGCGTACATCGACCACGAGGTGTCGTATCATCAGCAGGTGCTCCAGACGGCAACCGCGGCACTGGGTGCTGCGCAGAATGCAGAGCTGAAGGACCTGATCGGCAAGGCTGCGCCGATCATCCAGAAGCATCTCGACACTGCGCTCGAACTCCAGAAGAAGTTGTCGACGATGTAGCCAGGGTGTGTTCGTCCCTGCACGGGGCGCACACACGAACGGCGCGCGATGCCATGCATCGCGCGCCGTTCGTTCTTTCAGCATCCTCACAAACTACGGCGTACGATCCCGGTGATTATCCGCCTTGTCGGCCGCATCGCCTAACGCATCTTGTGCATCACCAAGCGCTTGCTTGGCCTTGCCCTTGATCTGCTCGAACTTGCCCTTGAGCTGCTGATCGCCGTCTCCGGTCAGTTCGCCCGCTGCACTGCGCACTCGGCCCTTGGCTTCGCCCGCTATGCCCTCGACACGATTCGCCGCGGCCTTGTCGTTCAAGTCACTCATCGGAACCTCCAGCAGTAGGAACGCCAGTCGTCGATGTGACGAGTGGATGAAAGACGGTCATCCCGTCGACAGCAGAGTTTGCAAGATCGGGACCCACTTCCGCTCGGCGCGATGCCGACGCAAGCTGTAGCATCTCTCCTCACCCGCCGGTTTCGACCCATGCCAAACGCTGCACCGTTTGCCTTGCCGCCCACATCGCCGACCGGACCTCGCCCGCGTGACGACGAGCTCGACCTGTTCGGGGTGACGCACACGGGACTGGTACGCGCCGAGAATCAGGATCACTTTCTGCTGGCCACGGTGCACCCTCAGGTGGTCGTACACGGGACGAGTCTTCCAGCCTCGGACACGCTCGAGCTGCGCGGGCAGCGACTCGCGACCCTGATGCTGGTGGCGGATGGGGTCGGCGGAAGCGCGGCGGGCAGCGACGCCAGTCGTCTCACTACGGAGGCTGTGACGCAGTACTTCGCGTCGACGCTCCGCTGCTATCACACCGTCGGGTCCTCCAGCGAGACCGAGTTCACGAACGCGCTCACCGATGCCGCAAACGAGGCGCATCGGGCGGTTCGCGCGGAAGCGCAGCATCGTGGAGAGTCGCGTGACATGGCGACCACGCTTTCGCTTGCCATCTTCGTCTGGCCGTGGCTATACGTGCTGCAAGTCGGTGACAGCCGCTGCTATTTCTACCAGGACGGTGCGCTGCGGCAGGTCACACGTGATCAGACGCTCGCCCAGGAGATGATCGATCGCGGTGTACTGACGCCCGAACGGGCCCATGCATCCCCGCTCAACCATGTACTGTCGAGTGCGATCGGCGCGACCGAGGCGTTACCGGAAATCACGCGTGTGGACGTCCGACAGCGCGGGTGCGTCACGCTGGTCTGTTCTGACGGACTGACCAAGCATGTCAACGACGACGAGATTGCCCAATACCTCGGAGCCATGACGAGCGCCGAGCAAGTCTGTCAGGAATTGCTCCAGCTCGCACTGGACCGAGGCGGCTCCGACAACATCACGCTGGTGGTCGGGCGAGCGCGCAAGACGTCTGGCGGCTCCGAGTCCCAGTCTGGCTGATCAGCCGTCGCGGTCCCTGTAGTCGCCAACGAGCTCGAACCCGGTCAGACATACACTCGCGACGCAGATGCCGCCGAGCAGCCCGCCGGCCACGTCGGACAGCCAGTGTCGTTCGTCGATCATCCTCGTACCGCCGAGCAGCGCCGGAAGCGCAACGGCGACCGGTGCAGCGATCCGCGCCCGCGCATCGCCTTCGGCGCTGAGCACGTACGCCGCCGTGATGCCCACAGCGCTTGGCCCAAACGTGTGGCCACTTGGGAACACCGGCTTGTCCCGATCCTCATGGCCTGGCGGTGCCGGCGGTTGCGGCAACCACCGGTCGAATGCACGACTCAGCACGTACGCGAGCCCGCTGGCGACGACGATGGCTCCAGCTCCCGCCGCGCGATTGCGCGTCCGCGCCGCCGACCCGCGTCGCACGCCCATCCGGTCGTCGGTCGACGAACGTCCGTTCGTTGCGAGCAGGTATGCGGCGACGCCGAATGCGGCAGGCACGTAGGTAAACCATTTGCCGACCGGCGCGAGCGCATGCGCGGTCTTGCGCACCGGTGATTCCGGATCAGGCGCCGTCTTGTCGAGAACAGCCTCATCGATCGCTGCCGTCTCGCGCGTCGCAGAAGCGCGTGCCAAGGCGCCGAAGCCGCCAGCAGCGAGCGCAGCAGTCGCACCGAGCACGACTGCACGTTCACGCGCTCGCCGCGACGTTGGATGTGAATGCGTCGGATGGGAATGCGTTGGACGTGAATCGAACGTCGGCAGATGGTCCGGTGATGTCGGCAATCGTGTGTAAGTCATGGCGGGCTCGTGTCGCGAAATCCGTACCGCCACCGCACCGCTAGCGCGACCACGCGCAGTGAGTCGGCAGCCATGCGGCACAATGGTTGCCGCGCAAGGCTGCACCCTCACCATTGGAGTACTTGATGATTCAACGATTCGACAAGCTCGCGCTCGAACTGCCCGTACCGGAGAACGCGTCGCCCAACAATGCCGCTGCTGTGCAGGAGCTGCTGGGTGGCAAGTTCGGCGAGATGTCCACGCTCATGAACTACACGTTTCAATCGTTCAACTTTCGTGGCCGTCGCGAGATGCGTCCGTTCTACGACCTCATCGCAAACATCGCTGCAGAAGAGTACGGACACATCGAAGCGGTGTCATACACGATCAACCTGCTGCTGACAGGTTCCACCAAGCGCGGCACCGATCCGTCGAAGACGCCGCTCGCGAGTGCAGTCGATGCGCGCAACACGCATCACTTCATCGCCAGTGGACAGAGTGCGCTGCCGGTGGATTCGATGGGTGTGCCCTGGAACGGTTCGTACGTGGTGTCCACCGGCAATCTGAAGATGGATCTGCTGCACAATTTCTTTCTCGAGTGCGGCGCACGCGCGAACAAGATCCGTGTTTATGAGATGGTCGATGACAAGACGTCGCGCGCGATGCTGGGCTACCTGCTGGTGCGCGGTGGCGTGCATGTCGTGGCCTACGCCAAGGCGCTGGAGAAGCTCACCGGCGTCAACGTCGGCAAGCTCATGCCTATTCCCGACCTGAGCAACAAGCACTTTCCGGAAGCGCGTGCGCACGAAGAAAAGGGATTGCACCAGATCCTGTACCGTTTCAGCCCGAATGACTACCGCGAGATCACGCAGATCTGGAACGGGCCGCATCCGGAAGATGGATCGGAACTCATCGTGCTCGACGGCCCGCCCGAAGGCTTCGATCCGCCGGATCTCGATGCTGAGCCCCAGCTCTCGGCACCGGTCGGTGTGGATTTCGATGCCGGCATCGACCCGGAGATGTTCGGTGACATGGCGAAAAAGCTCTTCGGGGTGAAGCCGAAGATGTACTAGCGCATCATCGCGGCAGGCTCAGGGATTGGTCCACGTAAGGAGGTCGGTGAGTGTGGCACGCTCACCGGCCGTCCATGCATCGAGGAAAACAGCCACGCCAAGCTTCGCCTCGAGCGCGCTGACCGCCGCATCGTGACGCGCCGCGTAGCGTGTGGGGAGCGGCATCTGCAGTAGGCGCCGCTGGTGGGTCACACCCGCACTGATCTGCACGCTCATTCGATCATCGCCACCATCGCGGGATAGCAGGGCCAGGCCCTCGAGACAGATCAGCACAGTGAACGCCTCCCGCCGGCCGAACGCTTCTTCGAGACAGTGCCGGAACAGCTCACGTGCCCTGTCGGGAGCATCCAACCGGTGTTCGATGCTCGCGAGCAGCGCTTCGGACTCGCTCGCACGCGTTACATCCTCCATGTCACGGCGCAGCGCCAGCGATTCGAGCGTCACCTCGCGCGCCCGCACGAGGTCTCCTGCATCGCGCAGCAGTACTCCCAGGGCGGCAAGCGACGTCGCGAGCGTCCAGCGATGACCGATTTCGCGAAGCGACGCAATCACGCTGCTTCCAAGTTCCGCGACGTCCGCCTGACCGCCGGATTCGTGCATCGCGAGCGCGCGGCGTGTGTGCAGCACTCCACTCAGCATGCGATCGCCGAGTGAGGCACTGAGCGCGAGCGCATCGTTGTAGCGTGTCATGGCGCCGGTGTAGTCGGCCCGTTGCTGTCGCACGCCACCGACGTTGGCCAGGCCGTACGAGATCGCTCGCAGGTCGCGCCGCTGCTGGTGCACGCCGAGCGCAACTTCGAAACGTCGCTCGGCGTGGGAGAGCGGACCGCGTGTGGTGGCGACCCAGCCCAGATTCGAATTCGCGTTGGCGATGCCAAGCAGGTTGCCCGCGCGCTCGTGCTCTTCGAGCGCTCGCAGCGAGAGGCTCACCGACCGGTCGAGATCGCCCAACAGGTAGCAAAGCCACCCCTGGTGCGTGAGCGACACCGCCGCGGCGTCATCGTTACCGGCCTGCACGTTGAGGTCATGCGCCGCCTCGAAGTGGTGCAGGGACGCACGCAGCTCACTGCGCACGCCGGTCAATAGTCCCAACGCGGCCTTGATGGTGGCGCGAATGCCCAAAGGCACGCTTCCGGATACCGGTTCGGATCCCGGTTCGGATCCCGGCTCCGACGCAACGAGCGCTTCGATGCGCGCATCCACGGTTTCCAGGCGCGACTTGCCTTCGCCAAGGAACCCGCGGGTGAGCCAGAAGCGCTGCAACGCTGCGGCCATACGCGCCGCCGTGTGCGCCTCGTTCGACAGCAACGCGAAGTCCAATGCCGCGCGCAGGTTGTCGTACTCTCCGGCAAGTCGGTCGAACCACCGCGTCTGGTCCGGCCCGCGCAGGTGCTGCTCGCACTCCTCGGCGAACCGGAGAAAGTAGGCGAGATGGGCGGAGCGGACCGTATGTTCGCGCGCCGTGGTCGCGAGCCGCGCGAGGCCGTATTCACGCACGGTTTCGAGCATGCCGAAGCGCGGATCGTGCCCCGCGTCGCCTCCGCGGTCGCCGCCGCGGTCGTCGCTGCCGGCGGCGGTTGCATCGTTGGTGTCGCGTCGCGTGACCAGACTCTTGTCGGCCAGCGACGCGATCAGGTCGAGCACGTCGGCACCGGATGCCATCAACTCGGGTGATGCGACTTCGGCGGCGGCATCGAGCGAGAAGCCGCCGGCGAACACGCTGAGCTCAGTGAACAGTGCCCCTTCATCAGGGGAGAGCAGGTCATAGCTCCAGTCGATCACATCACGCAGGGTACGGTGCCGCGGATCGACGTCGCGGGCGTCGGAGCGCAGCAGATCGAATCGCTGCTCCAGACGCGCGAGAATCGCGCGTGGCTGCAGCAGCTTGACCCGTGCCGCCGCCAGCTCGATGGCGAGCGGCAACCCATCGAGCCGCCGGCAGATCGCCGCGATGTCGGAGGCGTTCGCATCCGTAATGGCGAAGTCGGGCCGACTGGCGCGCGCTCGTTGCACGAAGAGGCGAGTGCTCTCGGCGTCGCCCACCACGAGCGATGTCGTCGCTCCGGTTTCCGGCAAGGAGAGCGGCGGTACCGGCAGCTCCTGTTCACCTTGCAGTCGCAGCGGCGCGCGACTGGTGACCAGCACAGTGAGCTGCGGTGCGGCGACGAGCAACCCGGACACGAAAATCGCGGCATCGAGTACGTGCTCGAAGTTGTCGAGCACAAGCAGGGAGCGACGCGGGCTGAAATAGCGTGCGAGCTGTTCGTCGAGGCCTGCCGACCCGCCGTCATGCAGGCCGAGTGATTCGGCAACCGCTGCCGGTACGTCCGCGGCGCGCGGGGTCGCCGCAAGCGACACGAAGTGCACACCCTCTGGAAAGGCGGCAGCCACGCGACGCGCGAGTTCCAGTGCAAGACGCGTCTTCCCGGTGCCGCCGACACCTGTGAGGGTCACGAGTCTCGCCCGCTGCAACAGGGCGGCGCACTGGGCGAGTTCCTTTTGTCGTCCGATGAGCGCCGTGAGTGGTGCGCGCATCTCGTCCGCGGCGGCGTCGGGTGCAGCGTCGGCAGCGGTCGCAACAGAAACGCCAACAGCAGCTGCACCGAACGCGGATGATGCACCGCTACCAGTGACGGCGCTCGTCGCCGTGTCCCGCAGCAGATCGTCGATCACTGCAATGACGTCACGCGCACTGCTGAACCGATCCGCCATGTCCTTGGCGAGCAGGCGATCGATCAGGATGTGCAGGGCCGGGGGTGCATCGAGTGTGACCGGCAACGGTGCGGGCGCATCGAGCAGGACCTGCTGCGCGACGGCGACGAAGCTCTCGCCGTCGAAGGGGCGCCGGCGTGCGAGCATCTCGTACAACGTCACGCCGAGCGCCCACAAGTCGGAGCGCGGATCGGCGCGTTCGCCGCGCATCTGTTCCGGCGCAAGGTAGGCCGGAGTGCCGATCACGATCCCGGTGCGAGTGATACCCACGTCATCCGTGCGCGCGATGCCGAAATCCGAGAGTCGCACACCACCCGCGCCGTCGAAGAGCACGTTCGCGGGCTTCACGTCCCGATGGACGATGCCCGCATCGTGCACCGCACTCAATGCACTGGCAAGCTGACGCGCGACGTGCAGCGCGTCGCGCAGCAGGAGCGCCTCCTGCTGAAGCCGATCCGCGAGCGATCCGCCCTCGCAGAACGCCATGGACAGGTACAGGCGCCCGTCCGTCGTTTCCCCCGCATCGAACACCGTGGCGATGTGCGGGTGATCGAGTCGGGCCGCCATGCGTGCCTCGGCGATGAAGCGCACTCGCGGGCCGTTCTGCTCGGTTCCCGACATGCTCCACCGCTCGTCCAGCAGCTTCAGCGCGACGAGTCCGGATTCGCGGCGAGAGTCTTCGGCGAGCCACACCGTGCCAGCCCCTCCGATACCGACGCGCCGTATCAACCGAAACGGGCCGACGCAGGATCCTGTCGTCGCGTCGGAGGTGCGAGTGGAAGCGGGTGAAACGCTTGGCGAATCGGAAGCCATCTCCGGGAATATGCGGTCTGGCGAGCGGGGCACAAACTACGATCCAGGCGGTGCCCCGGCTGGTCCCATCCGCATCGTGTTCCATAACTTGCGACATGACCGGATTCGATTTCGCATGCGTTCCCCGGATGATCTCGGGAGACGGGCAGACGTTGCGGCTCGCAGAACAGCTCGCGCGGTTGGGCGTCGCTCGCCCGTTCGTGGTGACGGATCGAGGGCTCATGGATGCGGGCGTGTTGACCGAACCACTGCGATCTCTTGTGGATGCCGGGTTGGCGCCTGTCGTGTGGGCGGACGTGCAGGCTGACCCGCCGGAAGGTTCGATCATCGCGGCGATCGCGGCGGCGCGCGCGGCTGGTGCCGACGGCGTCATCGGCCTGGGTGGCGGAAGTTCGCTGGACACCGCCAAGCTCGTCGCGTTGCTCGCGCGTACCGGCCAACCGCTCGCGGAAATTTACGGCATAGGGCTGGCTCATGGCCCGCGGTTGCCACTGGTACAGGTACCGACGACCGCGGGCACCGGCTCCGAGGTCACGCCAATCGCCATCGTCACCACTGCCGGCGACGAGAAGAAGGGCGTGGTGTCGCCGCACCTGTACGCCGATGTGGCAATACTCGACGCCACGCTCACGGTGGGCCTCCCACCACGCGTCACCGCGATGACCGGGGTGGATGCCATGGTGCACGCGATCGAGGCGTACACGAGCCGGCGTCTCAAGAACGTGATGTCCGATGCACTGGCGCACGGGGCGCTCGCACTGCTGTCGGCGAACATACGGGCCGTCATAGCGGACGGCGGCAACCTCGCGGCGCGACGCGCGATGCTCGAGGGGTCCACCCTGGCCGGCATGGCGTTCGCCAACGCGCCAGTGGCTGCGGTGCATGCGCTGGCGTATCCCCTGGGCGGTCGCTTCCACGTTCCGCACGGGTTGAGCAATGCGCTCGTGCTGATTCCGGTGCTCGAGTTCAATGCACCGCTGGCCGGCGCACTGTACGCGGAGCTCGCGCACGACCTGCCGGCCGATTGCATGGCCGGCGGTGACAGGTCCGCGCGAGGATTCATCGATGCAATGGCCGCGCTGGTGCACAGCATGCCATTCGAGCAGCGGTTGCGCGATGTTGGCGTGTCGGAGGCCGACCTGCCCATGCTGGCAACGGATGCGATGGCGGTACAGCGACTGCTGGTGAACAATCCGCGCGACGTCAGCTACGACGATGTACTTGCGCTCTATCGCGCGGCCCTCTGACCTGAACGCCGACCGCATCATGTTCGACGGCCCGACCGAACTTGTAGAAACGCGCGAGCGCTACCGGCACCTGTCCGCCATCGATACCCGATGGATGGACAACGACGCCTATGGGCACTTGAACAACGTCGTGTACTACAGCTTCTTCGATACCGCGGTGAACCGGTGGCTGATCGAACAGGGTGTGCTGAACATCGCGGAGAGCGCGAGCATCGGGCTCGTGGTGGAAACGTCCTGTCGCTACCTGAGCCCGATGCGCTTCCCGGATCGCGTCACAGCCGGCCTCCGCGTCGCGCGGCTCGGGCGCAGCAGTGTGCGCTACGAGATCGCGCTGTTCCGCAACGACGACGCAGAAGCATCGGCCGTCGGATACTTCGTGCACGTGTACGTCGACCGTGTGACGCGGACCAGCACGCCGGTTCCGGACGCCGTGCGCACCGTGCTGCAGGTGCTGCTCGCCTGACTCTTCGCGCCGGGTGCACGCCGAGAGTCAGGGGAGCGAGCAAGACACTACGCCTTCAGGACGATCTTCTCGCAGTTGTCGAGCTTCTTGTTGAAGATCCGGTAGCCCTCGGCTGCGTCGTCGAGCTTCATGCGATGGGTGATCACGAAGGTCGGATCGATCTCGCCCTTCTGGATGCGCTCCAGCAGCGGCTTCATGTAGCGATGCACGTGGCACTGGCCCGTCATGATGCGAAGCGAGCGGTTCATCACGGAACCGATGGGGAACTTGTCGATCAGGCCAGCATAGACGCCCACGATCGAGACGGTACCGCCGTTGCGGCAGGACATGATCGCTTCGCGCAGCGCGATGGGCCGATCGACCTGGATGCGCGCCATCTGCTTGAGCCGGTCGTGTGCGAACTGCACACCATGCCCGGTGCCTTCCATGCCGACGCAATCGATGCACGCGTCGGGGCCACGTCCGCCCGTCAGCTCCTTGAGCACGGTCGGGACGCTGTCTACCTCGTCGAAGTTGATCGTGATTGCCCCGGCCTTCTCGCGCGCCATCTGCAGCCGATACGGCACGTTGTCGATCGCAATCACCTTCTCGGCGCCCAGCAGGTACGCGCTCGCGATGGCAAACTGTCCCACCGGCCCGCAACCCCACACCGCGATGGTGTCACCCGGCGTGATGTTGCACATCTCCGCCCCCATGTACGCCGTCGGCAGGATGTCGGTGAGAAATAGGACCTGCTCGTCAGTCATCTCCTCCGGCACCTTGAGCGGGCCGAAGTCGGCGAACGGCACGCGCGCGTACTCCGCTTGACCGCCCGCGAAGCCACCCGTCATGTGCCCATAGCCGAAGATTCCGCACGGCGCGTGGCCCATCATGTTCTCGGCGATCCACGCATTCGGATTGCTGTTCTCGCACAGCGATGTAGCACCCGCCTCGCATGCACCGCAGTTGCCGCATGCGATCGGGAAGGGCACGACCACACGGTCACCGACCTTGAGGTTGTTCACCCCGCGCCCGACTTCGACGACCTCGCCCATGAACTCGTGGCCGAGGATGTCGCCCTTCTCCATCGTCGGCGTGAAGCCGTTGTAGAGGTGCAGGTCGGAGCCGCAGATCGCCGTGCTCGTGATCCGGATGATGGCGTCGCGCTGATTCAGGATCTTCGGGTCCGGGACATTGCGGACCTGCACGTTGTTCTTGCCCATCCAGCAGTTCGCCTTCATAGCTTCATCTCCACCGGCTTGTTGGAAGGTTGTGCCGGGTGCATGCCCTTGTGGGCGCTCGCGTCCGACAGGACGATCTCGCCGAGCTCCATGACCTGTTTGAAGTTTCGCAGGTCGTCGTGCACCTGCTGTCCGGGTTCTTCACGGAAGAGCATCGCGACCATCGCTCCGAGTTTGCCGGCGGGCGGCGCATACTCGAGATCGACGCGCACTTCGGTGCCGCGGCCCCCTGGTGCAGAGCGAAAGCGTACCGTGCCTGCGTTGTGCACCTGCGAGCCGGGCAGCGAGCGCCACGAGATGAGCTCACTCGGACGGTCTTCGGTGGTCTCCGCTTCCCATTCGACCGTCGTGCCGGCGGGTGCATTCGCAACCCACTTCGAGCGCCCGTTGCCGAGCACCTTGACCGACTGCAGGTGACGCATGAAACGGGGCAGGTTCTCGAAGTTGCGCCAGAAATCGTAGATCTCTTCGACGCCCTTGTTGACGGTGATCGTGTTCGTCGTCATCCGCAGCCCCGACTTGGTCTTGCCGGCGTCGTTACGAAGTCCGGTGTTGATGCCGCCTTCCTCGCCACGGTAGTTGCCGGGCCCGCCGTTCGCGCGGCTGTTCTTCGCGTACTCCTCGAAGTTGTCCCCGCCGCCGGCACCCGGCCGGCGACCGTTGTCGTCCGGCTGGCCCTGCACGAGCGATCCGCTGCGTTTACCGACCTGCGTCGCGGCAAACAGATCGAGTGCGAACACACCAGCGACGGCGAAGATCGCCGCGGTCGTGCGCTCGCGTTCGTTGCGATCGTTCGTCGCGCTCCGGCCGAGCAGCCCGAGGTCCATCGTGTCACCGGCGACGCGCGCCCACAGCCAGTCCGCTTGACGTTTCTGCGATAGAATGCCGACACCGCTTGCGACTTCACGCATGCCGATGCCACGCATCGTCGAACGCGTCCGCTCCGTCGGTCGCAATCCGATGAGGCGCGCCACACCATCCGGCGCGACGAGTTGCGAGATGCCAAGGCCCAGGCTGAACCAGCCGAGAAAGTTGGCGAGGCCATCGCCGCCGCGGCGCACGTTCAGCGGACGGTAGTGTTCCCCGGCAGGAACGAACGGAAGGGCGCGAGGCACCGCGCTTGCCTTTCGTTTGGTGAACCCGCCATCCGTGAGTCCAGTACCCACCCCGGATTGCTGGCTTGTTTCCATGGCTTGCTCCTGTGTAGAACCGATGTAGAACCGATTGCTCGCGTGCATGACGCGACGACAGACGCGCTCGTGAGAGCGCCGAGGCGTCGCACGTCGCATGCCGTTACAGGAACTGCCGAGAAGCGTTCGCCTACCAGGGCTGCACGTGCTCGGCGATGCGACCCGTGAGCACGAGTTCGCGCAACGCATCACCAAGTCGCTCACTTTCCTGCCGTACCCGAGTCCAGCGGGCGATACGCTCGGCGTGCGAGAAGTCCCGGAAATCGCGGCGATCCGGTATGCGTCCACCCGGAAGTGATGCCACGAACTCACTCGACGGTGCGATCAGCAGTGTGCGCTGGAAGTTCGCGCCGCGCGCGCGACGCCACGACAACGACTTGTCGAACCAGCCCGGCACGATGTGCGGGTAGAAGTGCGGGTAGAGCACGAGGCCGTCACCAACGCCGAAGTCGAGGTCGAGGTGATAGTCGAGCACGCCGCCGTCCCAGTGCACGCCCTCGGTTCCGGGTACGCGAACGCCGTGCACGAGCAGCGGGATCGAGCCTGATGCCATCAGCGCTGCACGACAGTTCTCACGGGTGAGTGCAACGTGCGAGGTGGGCAGGTCGGCGAGTTGTGCGAACGGTGTGGTATCACCGCTGGAGTGAAAGACGCAGCGCCGCATCTGCGCGGCGAGCGTGCGCCGGCTGACAAAATTGCCGGCGGCGGCCAGCGCAATCGAGGATGCCAGCACTCCGCGGCGCGATGATGCGGCCAGGCCACGACCCTGCGCCGTGATGATGTGTATGCGCAACCAGGGGTGCGACAGGATTTCGCTGACGCCAGTGGGACCAAGCAGCCGGTCCAGCGCACCCACCAAGGTGCTCGTGATCTCGTCGGTGGACGGGCGCGATGAATACTGCTGGTCGAATATGTACGCATCGTGTCCACGCTCGAGTGCGGCAAGCGGGTCGCGCTGGCCGAGGCAGGCGAGACGCCAGCTGCCGATCGATGACCCGATGCCGTGCAGCGGACGACTGCGCGGCGTGTCATCGGGCGCTCGGAGAAATTCTCCGAACAGGTAGCGATCGATCCCCGCCAGCACGAGCCACTTCGCGCCACCCGATGCGCCAGGCAGCACGTCCACGTCATCGAAGCGCAGGCCGCGTTCGCGCAGGAGCGCCAGCGCGCGCGGCCCGGCCCGCAGACTCAGCGACGCGGCAGTCTTCGATACGGACATTCCTAAATGTTCATCGACAACCAGCGCGAGGCATCCGTGATCGCTGCATCCGGGAGGTAGTGGCCGGCGTCCCACCACCGCATGGTCTTTGGTTCCTGCGCAGCGTCGAAGAGCCGCTGGGCCTGTTCCGGAAGGACCGTGCGATCGTCGCGCCCGTGCACCATCAGCAACGGCCGTCCACCCACGCGCTGCACGGCCTGCAACGGATCGGCGATGATCCGCATCGCGCGATCGAACGGGGTTCCGCTGGGCAGATCGCCGCCAGCAGCGAGTACGACCGCGCGCACATGGTGTGCGGCACTGGCTACCAGCAGGCCAAGGAACGAGCCCATCGAGTAGCCGACCAGGCCGATGCGCCCCGGGTCGATGTCGCTCCGCCGGGCGAGAAAATCCAGGGCCGCGTGCGCCTCGCGCTGCGCCCGTCGCCACGCACCGGCGAGCGCGAGCGGATTGTGAGAGCTGCGATCGCCGTCTGCATCTCGTCGCTCCCCGTGCAACGGCAGGTCGATCGACAGGGTAGCGACACCAAGGCCGCGGAGCGCGCGTCCAACGGTACTCGCCATTCGCTCCTTGTCCGAGCTCAACCCGTGCAGCAGCAGCGCAGCGGGCCACTGGTACCCGCCTTGCTTCCCGTCGTGGGGCGGTGCGAGTGAAGCGGGCGGAACCATGAGGATCGAGGGAATCCGGTCGTCATCGCGCGATCCGGCGATCTCGAAGCGGAGGCCTTCGTCTGTGGCGTCGTTGTGCATATCGTCGGACCAGTCAATGTAACGGGTGGTTTGATAGCTGCTGCGGTCGGCGCCACCGCTGAGCGCAAGAATTGCTCTCGCCTCATCGGAGTACTTTGCGGCGGTCGTCGCCGCGATCCCTCACACGTGAGTTCCACATGTCCTGGCCGGTCGATCACGCAATCTCTGTTCCGGCAGAGCCCGGTACATACGGTGAGCCGCCGTCCGGTTTTCGCTTGCCGGCCTCGACTCGACTGGGTGCCGTCCACTTGCAAATTTCGTCGCTCGCCCGCTCGCTCGCGTACTACGAAGCTGTCGTGGGTCTGCGACTGGTCGAACGTGGCGAAGCCCATGCCACGTTGGCGGCACAAGGTGGCACGGCGCCACTCGTCGTGTTGCACGAACTTCCGGGCGCACGCGCGATGATGTCCCGTGGCCGGCTCGGCCTGTACCACTTCGCGCTCCTGCTCCCGGAGCGAGCGGCACTCGGTCGCTTCATCAGACATCTGGCCGCGCGTCGCGAGCGGGCGGGCTCGGCGGATCATCTCGTGAGCGAAGCGCTCTACCTGCAGGATCCTGACGGGTTGGGAATCGAGGTGTACGCCGACCGACCACGCGATACGTGGAAACGAGCCGGACGCGAGCTGATGATGGCATCGGACCCGATCGACGCGGCATCGCTGGTGACGGAAGCGGGAGACGCGCCGTGGGTCGGGCTCCCGAGCGGTACCCGCATCGGACATCTGCACCTGCATGTGGGCGACCTCGATACAGCCTCGCGGTTCTTCTCGGACGCACTTGGCTTCGACCGGATGGTGTGGCAGTACCCGGGAGCGCTGTTTCTCGGTGCGGGTGGATACCACCACCATCTCGGGACGAACACGTGGGCCGGTACCAGCGCCGTACCGCCGACCGGCGAGGATGCGCGCTTGCGTGAATGGACCATCGAGCTCTCCGATGACGCGGAGGTGCAACTCGCCACCGCAAGCTTGCAGGCGGGCGGTTTCGATCCCGTGCATGCCGATGGGCAGACGCTCGTGCGCGACCCGTGGGGCACGGCCGTACGCATTCGCACTTCCGCCGACCCACTTCGCCGCGCGGTTCCGCGCGCCGCCACGTCATGACCCCCATACGATGACTGCGACACGATGACGCCCACACGAATCGTCACGCGCATGCGCGCCGTGCGCCTCGAAGCCATCGGCGACGCCGACCAGCTCGTGGTCGAATCCATCGCGGTACCGCAGCCGGGGCCTGATGCCGTGCTCGTACGGATCGATGCCGCCGGTGTGAACTTCATCGACGTCTACAAGCGCACGGGATTGTACAAGGTGCCGCTGCCCGCGACGCTCGGTGAAGAAGCGGCGGGCGTCGTCGTGTCGGTGGGCGCCGGCGTGTCCGACATCTCGGTTGGCGACCGTGTCGCGTGGACCGGCGTGCTTGGATCGTATGCCGAGTATGTGGTCGTGCCCGCGGCCCGCGCGGTGCCGGTTCCCGATGCCGTCAGCACGCTCGAAGCAGCGGCGATCATGCTGCAGGGAATGACGGCGCACTATCTCGCGACGTCCACGTTTCCGCTCAAGCCGGGCGACCGCTGTCTCGTGCATGCGGCGGCCGGCGGTGTGGGCCTGCTGCTCGTGCAGCTCGCGAAGGCGCGTGGCGCGTTCGTCATCGGCACGGTCGGGTCGCGGGAGAAGGCCGAACTGGCGCGCGCTGCCGGAGCCGATGACGTCATCCTCTACCGCGAGCAGGATTTCGTTGCCGAAACGAT
>DASQZA010000290.1:0-4420 GCA_035638935.1 Gemmatimonas sp.
CAAGCACATGGGAATGGATCGATTCATCTGCGTGTCGGTCACTGAGGTCAACTCATGTATTCGGCGAAGGTCGGCGCTGGCCGCCGTGCGTGGTTCGTGTCGCATTTCCAATGCCACCGATGCCATATATGAGGCACAGCGTATGCAGCATAAGTTACGCAAAGGGCACTGTGGAGCGTATTATGCGTATCAAGATCGACTAAAGTCGGGGCTGGCTCTGGCAGAGGAGCTCGCCTATGTACTGTCATCCCGGAATCCACCAGATGCCCTCGTCGCGTCGCACAGAAATCGCCGAAACGCTTCGGCAACGGGTACTCAACGCCACCCACCTTCATGGTCTGTCCTCGGGAGCCCGCCTCCCGAGCGCGCGAACGCTCGCGAAGGAACTGGACGCGGATCCACGCGTCGTCGCGGCGGCGTACCGTGCGCTCGCGTCGGAAGGCGTTGTCCAGCGCCGCCCGCCGTCTCGCGGCTTCTTCGTCGCGACGGACGGGGCTGTTGCCCCGGCGCCAACTGTCGAGTGGATGGTCGAGGTCTTCGTCGCCGGCCTCACGAGGGGCATCCACGCGCCCGACCTTCCCGAGCATGTACGCAGGGCCATGGAAGGGGCACGTCTTCGCGCGGCGTGCATCGAATGCAACGCCGATCAGCAGGTCTGGCTGTGCCGGGAGTTGGAGGAGGACTACGGGATCACTGGTACGGCCATCGATGTGGCCTCTCTTCGCGACGATGCGCCACCGGTCGCGATGCGACACGCGGACCTGGTGGTGACCACACGCTCGCATGAGGCCGACGTTCGTGCGATGGCAGCGCAACTCGGCAAGCCGCTGGTCGTGGTGGCAGTTCGATCGGACCTCACCGCACGCGTGCATCGGCTGCTCGCGACGACTCCTGTGTACTTCGTCGGTACCGATCCACGATTCGGCGAAAAGATCGCGCGTCACTACGCCGACGCGGAATCTGGGCGCAACGCACGCCCCATCATCGTCGGGCGAGACGATGTCAATGCGATCCCGCGAGGCGGGCACGCGTGGGTCATGCGAACGGCCCGCGATGCCATAGGCGGCGTGCCGGAGCACCTGCAGGTGTTGTCGACGCTTCGTGCCTTCGCCGTCGAGACGCAGCGTGCACTGCTGCGATTCGTGGTGCAAGCCAACCTCGCAGCGCACATGCACCGGCCGCTCTTCGCGGGTTCACCCGGTGCTCCATGAGTGCTCTCACACAGCGCTCGCACCAACCCTGTCCACCACCTCTTCCCGGAGCCTGCCAATGCCTTCAGCCAGCGATGCCACCTCGCGCGCGCCCAATTCGCCGTCATCATCCCACACGCGCTCACGCGCCGCAGTATGGATCGCAGGTGCCGCGCTGGTGGGATGTCTCGCAGGGTTCCTGATTCAGCTTTCACGTGTGAACAGCGCGCAAGACGACCTGACGCAGACCACGCGGGCACTACACGCTGCTCGCCTCGAAGCCGCGCTGGGTGCTGCGGTCATCGAAGCGCAGAGCGGTCGTTACGAAGTGGCACGGCAGCGTGCCAGCGACTTCTATACGGGCCTGCAACGGCAGCTGCTTCCGGTCATCGCGGCAGATCAGCAGGCTGACGCGAGAGCGATGCTCAGCGAGCGCGACTCGATCATCACGTCGTTTGCCCGCAGCGACCCAGCCTCCTCGGGCGTGCTGGCGTCGGTCCTGGCGCGTCTTCGCGAGACCATTCATGACGCGGGGCTCGATTCCACGTCGGTCACGAACGCCCCGACGCGATGAAGCTCGACCTCTCCGAGGCGTGGCTGACGATCCAACGCCTTCTCGACGGATTCATCGCGATGCTGCCGCGCTTGATGCTCGCCGCTATCATCGTGGGGCTGTTCATCGCCACCGGAAAGATTGTACGCTCCCTCGTCCGACGAAACGCAACGCGTCGGGGAGAGCACAGGACGCTGGAACTCGCGCTCGGCCGCCTGGCTCAGGTGGGTATCGTCGCGCTCGGAGTGCTCATTGCGGTGACTGCTGCGTTTCCGAGCTTCACGCCGGCAAACCTCGTGAGCACGCTTGGCATCGGCGGCGTTGCCATTGGATTCGCCTTCAAGGACATCTTCCAGAATTTCCTCGCCGGTATCCTCATCCTGATCACGCGCCCGTTCCGGGTCGGCGACCAGATCCGCTTCCACGACTACGAGGGAACGGTCGAGGATATCCAGACGCGGGCAACGTTCATCAAGACCTATGATGGGCGTCGCGCCATCATTCCGAACGGAGAGCTGTACACCAACTCGGTGCTCGTGAACACGGCGTTCGAGCAACGTCGCTGGCAGTACGACATCGGCATCGGGTACGGCGACGACATCGAGCAGGCGCGCAGCGTCATCCTCGAGGCCCTCGAAGAGGCGGAGGATGTCTCACCCGATCCCGGCGCCGACGTCATTGTAGTCGAGCTGGCCGACTTCACAGTCAATCTGCGTGCGCGTTGGTGGACGAAATCCTTCATGACCGATGGGCTCAATGCGCGGGACCGAGTGCTGACGCGCGTGAAGCTCGCCTTGACCGAGGCTGGCATCGACCTGCCGTTCCCGACGCAACAGATCCTCTTCCATGACCAGACGGAGGCGACGGACGGCGATCGTCGCCAGCAGCGGGAAGGGTGGCCAGCCGGCCGTGGTGAAGTGCCAAAGCCCTTCGGTGCATCGCGCGCACTCGCCCGTGCCGCACGGTCCCTCACTCAGAGAGTGGCGGAATCGCCCGGTCGCGGGGACTCGAGTCAACATCATTCTTCCGCGGCGCGTTGAGCAGCGCCTCCACGCGTCGGCTGAGCGTGGCCACCTCGTCGCGCAGTGCAGCGATCTGCGCAGTGCCGGCCAGCTCTCCCTCGCCGTCCTCGGCATCACGCGCCACGAAGAAGCTCGCGATGGACGCAGTCACGTAGCCGAAGACCGCGAAGCCGTAGATCGCGAGGAGCAAGCCAAGCACGCGCCCTTCAGGCGTGAGCGGAAAGTAGTCTGCGCCCATGGTGGTGAGCGTCATGGCCGTCCACCAGAGCGCGCTGCCGTATCCTGCGATCGCGCCGTTCGCGACCTCGCGTTCGAATGCGAGAACTCCGGCCGCGCCCAGCAGGTTCACGAGCAGGGTGAGAGCAAGCACGTACGCGAGACCGCGCCTACCCATCACGCGCCCGAGGGTGCGCATGCCGCGGTTCGCAGAAGTCACGACCCGCACGAGTCGCACGCCACGGGCGGCGCGTGCGGCACGCAGCACACGGGCGATGCGCACGACGCGCAGCGCCGGCAGCAACAGCGAGACTGCGGTGAGCCAGTTGTGACGCAGATAGGCGACTTTGCGCGGCGCAATGATGAACTCGAGCACGAACTGCAGGACGAACAGTGCCCAGATCGCGATGTTCAGCCCGTTCAGGAACGGAGACAATCCCGCCGTGAACTCCACGACCACGAGCACGAGCCACACGAAGGCGAGCACGGTCATGGGGCGCTCGAACCATGCTGCGATCCGCTGCAGCAGCTCGAGTCGCTGGCTGTCGAGCTCTTCCGGCCGTGGCGGCAGCTCTTCGCTCACGATGCCCGCCCGGCACGTCGCTCGAAGACGGTCGCCTCCAGCAGTTCGATGCTACGAAGCGCATTGGTATCGCCAATTGATCGGCGCGACTGATTCAGCACGGCGTTTCCCTGCGCTCGCAGTGCTTCGTGCAGGCTGACGGGAACCACGGCCGCCAACTCGCCGAGCGACACCAGCAACCGTCTCGCGATGACCGGGTTCTCGGCACCGAACAGCCGGATCTGGTCGAACGCCAGCGCCACGGCACCCGAAAACGTGACGGTGCGCATCAGCAGTCGCACCATGCCATCGGGACTTTGCCGCGCCTCGGAGGGCGGCTCTCGTAGGCCCAAGGCGGCGAGGATTTCGGTGAGACGGTCGATGCACTGCGTTGCCGTGGTCGGATCGTTGATCCCGGGCGAGAGTGCACGGAGTGCGATGTCGGCGATCACGACGATGCCGAATTCGACATCCTGTTCGATCGTGCGTTCGGATCCGAGCGCGAACGCGTTACGCACCGCGTGCTCGAGTCCTTCATCGAGTGCCTGGGCAGGCCAGACGGTTGCGAGCCTCGATCCGGGAATGACAAACGCGCCGACGGGGATTTCGATGCGAACGGTGATGGGACTCGCGCGCTGCGCATGCTCGAGTTTCCAGAGTTCGGCGGGGTGCAGGGCCTGGAGGTACCCGCTATGGGACGCGAGCACGAAACCGGAGGTGCCGGTAGGCAACTCGGCGCTGCGTGCGTCGTCGGAGGCGTCACGCGCAGCGTGGCCGACACGTTCGGGAAAGAGAACGTCGACCCGTCCGAGTGTTCGTCGGGTTTCCCGATGCAGGATCACCGAGGCCTGTATGGAGCGCGCCGAGTGATTGATGT
>DASQZA010000291.1:0-26502 GCA_035638935.1 Gemmatimonas sp.
GGGGGACGGTTCGTTTTCTTCCTGCTCTTCGGGGGGAGGCAACTCGCCTCGACGTCGTTCGTACTCCGGCCGGTCACTGTACCCGTACCCGCCGAACACTTCGCCACCGCGCATGTAATCGTGCCCATACCCTCGTCCAATGGGGTACCCGGCGGAATCGCGCTTCTCCTTCTCGTGCATCGGAGCCTCCTGCGAGGGTGTGCCTAGACGGTACGAAGAATCGTGTCCGAAGGCAAGCAGACCCTCAGCGACGCTACCGCGCGGACGCCGATGGTGGTCGCTCAATCCGTAACGAACGCGTAGAGAACGGGTTACCTGAAAGTTTGGGCGGGCCCGGGCACTGTATTCGAGATTCGGGATTGGCTATCTTCTCAGGCTATGCTGATTCGCAACGTTGCCATCATCGCGCACGTCGACCACGGGAAGACCACCCTCGTCGACAAGATGCTCCGCCAGGCTGGAGCTTTCCGTGAAAATCAGGTCGTCGAAGAGCGCGTGATGGATTCCAATCCGCTCGAGAAAGAGCGGGGCATCACGATCCTCGCCAAGAACACGTCGATCCGGTGGCACGACCACAAGATCAACATCGTCGACACGCCGGGACACGCCGACTTCGGCGGCGAAGTCGAGCGCATCCTGCGCATGGTGGATGGCGTGCTGCTGGTCGTCGACGCGTTCGACGGGCCGATGCCGCAGACGCGATTCGTGCTGCGCAAGGCACTCGAACTCGGTCGCACACCGATCGTCGTCATCAACAAGATCGATCGGCCTGGCGCCGACCCGTTGCGTGTGCATGACGAAGTGCTGTCGCTGTTCATCGAATTGGAGGCGACGGAAGAGCAGCTCAATGCCCCGGTCGTCTACGCGAGCGCGAAGCAGGGCATCGCCACGATGGATCTCGACGTACCGCCGGTCGACCTGACGCCGCTGTACCAGACCATCATCGACACGGTGCCGCCACCGCCGTCGGACGCAGCCGGCCCGTTCCAGATGCTCGTCTCGACGATCGATTACTCCGCGTACCTCGGTCGCATGGCCATCGGCCGTGTCGAGCGCGGCACCATTCGCATGGGCGATTCGATCACGTTGGTACCGTTCGAGAGCGTGAAGGGTGTACAGCGAGGCCGGGTGTCGAAGTTGTACGGGTATGAGGGGCTCGAGCGCATCGAGATCCAGGAAGCAACCGCGGGTGAAATCGTGCTGCTCGCCGGCTTCGAGGACGTGGACATCGGTGCAACGCTCACCGATCCCGACGTGCAGGAACCGCTCGCCGGCATCAGCGTCGAAGAGCCGACCATCAGCGTCGACTTTCTCGTCAACAACTCGCCGTTCGCCGGCAAGGACGGCAAGTTCGTCACGTCTCGCCAACTGCGCGAGCGGCTGTACAAGGAGCTCGAGCGGAACGTCGCGCTCAAGGTCGAGGACAGTGACAGCACGGACACCTGGAGCGTGTCGGGTCGCGGCGAATTGCATCTCTCCATCCTCATGGAAACGATGCGCCGCGAAGGCTTCGAGTTTCAGGTGTCGCGGCCGCGCGTGATCACGAAGACGGGCGAGAACGGCGAGAAGCTCGAGCCGTTCGAGGAACTGGCGATCGACGTTCCGGAGGAGTATCTCGGTACCGTCATCGAGAAGCTTGGTCCGCGCAAGGCGGAAATGATCGAGATGAAGAACCCGGGCCAGGGCCTCGTACGTCTGCTCTATCGCGTGCCGGCGCGCGGGTTGTTCGGCTTCCGCAGCGAGTTCCTCACGGACACGCGCGGCACCGGCATCATGCACCATCGCTTCCTCGAGTATGGGGCGTGGGCGGGGCCGTTGTCGGGACGCTCGCGCGGCGTGCTCGTGTCGATGGAGAACGGGACGATCATCGCCTTCGCACTGTTCAGCCTGCAAGAGCGCTCGACGTTGTTCGTCGAGCCGGGCGAGGCCGTATACGAAGGCATGCTCATCGGCGAGAACTCGCGGCCGGGGGACATGGACGTCAACCCGACGAAGGAAAAGAAGCTCTCGAACATCCGGACAAAGTCCACGGACGAGAACATCACGCTCGAGCCACCGCGCGAAATCACACTGGAGAGCGCCCTCGAGTACATCGAGGACGATGAGCTCATCGAGATCACGCCGAAAAACATTCGGTTGCGCAAGCGCCTGCTCGCCACCAGCGACCGCAAGCGTACCAGCCGCGAGACGAAGCGAGAGCGCGAACGCGAGACGGCGTGACGCGACCGCGTAGCTGTGTTCGCTGCGTATTTTTGACGTCGCGGGCGTGGGTAGGCGGTTGCGGCATGGCGCGCGCCCATTGATACTGTTCCGCGACCGCGCATCGCGCACGAGTGTTGCCAGTCGGGCGTGAGCCCGGACCCACGCGGGGTCCACCTCTCTACCATCTCGAAGGAGATTCGTCTCATGTTGGAGCTGTTCGGGTCGTCGTCGATGGACGCGCTCGAAGAAGAGATTCAGGCGTTGGCCATCGACGACGAAGGGGATCCGGAAGACGAGGTTCTCGACGACGGTCTCGATGACGACGACGATGTCGATTTCGATGACGACGATGATCTCGATGAGGATGAGGACGACGACCTCGACGACGAGGACGATGACCTCGATGATGATGATCTCGACGATGACCTCGACGAAGATCTCGATGCGGACGAAGACGAAATCGACGAGGATCTGGTCGATCTCGGAGACGACGCCGACGACGAGTACTGAGTTGAAGCACGACGGACACAGAAGCGCCCGAGGCAATCGCTTCGGGCGCTTTTTTCTGCCGATCGCGACTGGCGTGCTGTCACTTGCTCGAGCGGCGACGACGCAGGCGCAAGCCGCAACGTGTGTGGAGGCGCGCGATGTGTCATGGACACCCGCTCGACCGACGGCCGGTGCGCTGTTCGAGTTGCGCGTCGTCGCACGCATCGCCGACGCGTTGCGCGCCACGCTGGCGGATACACCACTCGCCGTCAAATCGATTCGTGGTGACACGGTGCGCATGTTCGCCGCTGTGCCGATCGACTCGTCCGCCGGTGCATCCCTGCGCATCGAGTGCGCTGGCGGCACCTCACACACTGTGCGCGTGCTCGCCGATTCCGGCCGGTACCGGCTCGAGCGACTGCGTGTCGCACCGGCATTCTCCGCACCGCCCGACTCCGCGCTCGCCGCTCGGCTCGCGTCCGAATCGGAGCGCGCAGCTGCAGTATCGCGTGGCGCGCTCGACACGCCGGTGCTCTGGAAGTCCGCATTCGTCGCACCGCGTTCGTCACGGATCACCAGCGGCTTTGGCAATGGCCGCACGTTCAATGGCGAAGTCTTGAGCCGTCACATGGGCACCGACTACGCCGGCGCCGTGGGCGCGCCGGTCCGCGCAACGAACCGCGGAGTCGTACGCCTGACCGGTCGATTCTTTCTCGGCGGCAACGTCGTCTACGTCGACCATGGGGGCGGCGTCTCGACTGCCTACCTGCACCTGAGCCGCATCCTGGTGGCCGAAGGCGACACGGTGGAGCAGGGCGCGCGCATCGGGTTGGTCGGTGCGACGGGGCGCGTGACGGGGCCGCATCTGCATTTCATCGCGAGAGTCGGCGGTACGACCGTCAACCCGCTGTCGTTGATCGGCAAGCGCTAGCAGGGGTGTCATCGCGCCGTGGCCGGTATTTGCTCGACCGCTACCGTTGACCCTCTCGATGGCAATAGCTAAGTTAAGCGGCTCTGGCTGAGTCGCTTACATCATCAGCCCAGAGAACGTGAAATGGGCCTTTAGCTCAGGTGGTTAGAGCGCACGCCTGATAAGCGTGAGGTCGGAGGTTCAACTCCTCCAAGGCCCACTGAAAGCTGGACGGCGATCGCATCGATCTGACGATGCGATCGCCGTTTTGCTTATCCCGCCGCGCGGCGTGATCCATCCCGCTACGCGGCGTTCTCCATCGCGCTCGCGCTAGCCGCGTCTTTCCGCTGCTGCTGGCGCGCCATCTTCTCCTCGTACATCCGTGCATCGGCTTCCGCGAGCAGCTGCGGCAACGACGTCGTCGGCGTCAGGGGTTGGCGTACGAAACCGGAGCTGATCGACAGCTGGCGGTCCGGCAACGTCGACGCGTTGTGTGCATCCAGATGATGCTTGATGCGCCAGGCGATCTCCGCCTCGGCGTGCACCGGGACGTCGAGGGCGAGCACGACGAACTCGTCGCCGCCCAATCGCGCAATTACATCGGAGCCACGGAACGCGCGGCGCAAGACATCAGCAATGGCAATGATGGCGGCATCGCCCGTCTCGTGTCCGAACCGGTCGTTGATCGATTTGAGCCCATCGAGATCCGCGTACATCAGCAGCACGTCGGTTCCGGCAGCATGCTCGCGAAGCCGCTGTGCCGAGACCAGATGAAATCCACGCCGGTTCTGCAGGCCGGTCATGTCATCCGTGACCGACAGCCGCCGAATTTCTTCGAGCAGTGCCCCGCGCTGGCGTGCGTAGCGCAGCGCGCGCTCCAGCACGGGGCCGGTCATCTCGTGTTTGACGAGGTAATCCGCCGCGCCTGCCTGGAGAGCCGCCACGTCGGTGTCGCGGTCTTCGAGGCCTGTCAGCAGCAGGATCGGAGTACGACATCCGCCGGTGATCGCTGCGTTCAACAGCTCGAGCCCCGTGCGCGCGCCGAGCTGAAAGTCGAGGAGACACACATCGTGTTCACCGCGATTCAGCGCATCCCAGCCGGCCTCGTAGCTGTTCGCCCAGTCGAGTACGAACGACGTGCCTGGCACGCGATCGAGCAGCGCGCGCGTCAGGGTGTAGTCGTCTGCGTCGTCCTCGATGAGCAGAACACGAACGGGCAGCTCGACTCCCTCCGCGGGCTGCAGGCTTGCCTGCCAAACGTCAGTGAGTGGCACGCGACCCCGCGCCGACCGGAAGCTCCACCATGTGGAACCAGTATCGTTCCAGTCCCTGCATGACATCCACGAGCCCCTGAAACGTCACTGGTTTCATGATGAAAGAATTGGCGCCCAGATCGTAGGTGCGCAGGATGTCCTGCTCGTCTTTCGACGTGGTGAGCACGACCACCGGGATGCCGCGGAGCGCGGGGTCGGCCTTGATCTCGCGCAGCGCTTCTCGTCCATCCTTGCGCGGCATGTTGAGGTCGAGGAGAATGATTCCGGGCCTCGGCGCGGAACCCGGTGCCGCAAACTTGCCCTCGCCGCGCAGGTAGTCGAGCAACTCCTCTCCGTCCTCGACGAACTCCAGGTCGTTGGCGATGCGGCATCGTGCGAAGGCATCGCGGGCGAGGAGCCGGTCATCGGCATCGTCTTCCGCCATCAGAATGACGGTGGGTCGAAGGGACGGGTTCATGCTCGCACGCCGGGCGCAGGTTCGCCCATCGGGAGCTCTACCGTGAACGTCGTTCCGACGCCGAGGGTGCTGCGCGCGGTGATACTCCCGCCATGGCGCTCCGCGATTTTGCGGCAGATGGCGAGTCCCATGCCTGTTCCGGCAAACTCTCCTCGGCCGTGGAGGCGTTGAAACGGATTGAAGATGCGGTCGAGATACTTCTCGTCGAATCCGATGCCGTTGTCGCGCACTTCGATTCGGCATCGCGAACCCGTGGACAGGCCCGCCGCATCTGCGGCTTCGACGATCTGCGCACGGGCCTCGACACACGGAGGCACACCCTTGCGCTGAAACTTCAGCGCGTTGCCGAAGAGGTTCTGCAATAGCTGACGAACCTGAAGCGGATCGGCCTTCACCACGACCGGCAAGTCGAGCGACAAACTCGCGCCTGGTTGCTGCAGCAGGACTTCGAGATCTCGCATCACATCCGTGGCGATCTCGTTGAGGTTGACGGGCTGAAACGGTTGTGGCTTGGTGGCGATGCGGGAGAACGACAGGAGATCGGAGATCAGCTCCTGCATGCGTCGCGCAGCATCGCGCATGCGCGACAGATAATGCTCGCCGGGTCCGGTCAGTGCCGAGCCATAGTCCTCGAGCAGGCGATCACCAAATGCCTGAATCTTGCGAAGCGGTTCCTGCAAGTCGTGCGAGGCGACGTACGCGAACTGCTCGAGTTCATGGTTGGACCGTTCTAGCTCCACGCGCTGTCGCTCCAGTGCCGCCTCCGCCACTCGACGCTCGGTCACGTCGCGCGAGTTCGTAACGATTCCGCAAACTGCGGGATTGTCGAGCAGATTCTGGCCCAGCGACTCCAGCATGCGCCACGTACCATCGTGATGGCGAATGCGAAATTCCACCGTCACGCCGGACCCAGGGACTGCCATCACGCGTTCGAACGCTTCCGTCACCTTGGCGCAGTCGTCGGAATGCAGGTGCTCGAACAGCGACCCACCGATCATGTGCCCCTGCGGGTACCCGAGCACCCGTGCCACCGATGGGCTCTCATAGCTGATCGTTCCGTCGCTGCTCACGATCGTCACCATGTCTGCGGCGTTCTCGATCATGGACCGAAACCGCTCTTCGCTCCGCAGTAGCGCCTTTTGCGCCTCCAGGCGTTGCCGTGCGGCAAGTGCCCGCGCGAGCAGGTCCGCCAGCGAACCCGCGAAAGCCTGTTCGTCATCGGTCCAGTCTCGTGGAGGGCCGATGTGTTCGAGACACACGACGGCTGCCAGCGCGCCATCGGCCCACACCGGCGCATCGAGCATCGACGTGATACCCAGCGGCCGCAAGTACGAGGCGGTGAACTCCGATGTGCGTGGATCCGACTGCGCACGGTGCGCGGCGACGATGCGCTCCGTCTCCATCGCCTCGAAGTAGACGGACAGGCCCGCTCGTGGCAGGACCGTCCCGTTGGAGTGCAGTCCGGTGAGCTCTTCGTACAGGTCGGCGCACCAGATGCCGTCGCCGGAATCCGTGGACATCCACACGCTGGCTCGCGCCAGGGAAAGCGTACGGGCTGCGGTTTCGGTAATCTCACCTCCAGCCCGCGTGAGGTCGCCACTTTCGAGATGCGTGCTACGAGCGAGTGCGGCCAGCGCTGCGCGCTGCAGCTGAAGCCGACTGTGCGCGCGCTCCAGCACGGCGCCCTCGGACATTGGAACGAAAGTGCTGCCACTCATTCTAGGCGCCGGCCGAATCGCGACCAGCGCGATGGTGGACAGAAGATGCTCGTTGTGGTGCGAGCTGTGGAGTGACGCACCCGTCACTACATCAGGACGCATGGTCGCCAGCCGGAGTCACGCCCGGCGTCGCGTCGGTTCAACGGCATCCGCCGACAGCGATCGCACGTTGCGGCGTATGAGATGCGGACCTATCGGTCCAGACCTCGCGACCGTTCGGTCACAATCACGCCGGACGTTTAATTTGCGCGTCCGATCGCGCACGGCACGCGTGCCTCCAGCGTTCCAGCTGCATGACGCTACCGCGATTTCCCGATCACACGCGCGCCGGTGTGCAGAGTCGTTCTCGCACGTTCGCGCGCAAACGACTGATCCTCGGCATCACCGCTGTGGGCACGGCTGTCGTCGGTGCCGTGTGCATTCTGTTGGTGGACCTTCCCGGAATTCTGTTGTCCACGAGCCGGGAGCAACCGTGGTGGCTCGCCGTGACGACCATCGCGCTTGCGATGTGCGTGCCGTTGGTGGCCGCGAGCCCATTCGACCTTGTCGGTGGAGCAGTGCTCGTGCGTCGGCCACCGCGGGCGGGCCAATGGTTTGCGGCGTGGGCTCGCGCGGCTGTAACACAGCTTGCGGTGTGGACCGGCGTCGCCTGCGTATTGCTCGGCGCTGCCCGGATCGGAGGCGCGGTCGTGGCCATCGGCGCGTTCGCGGTTCTCCAACTGTTGTTGGCAAGCGCACGCGGCGCGATCGCGGGGAGTGCGGCATCGTTCTCTCGCGTTGGATCCGCGGGTGCGAGCGAGAGAATCGCACAGGCCGCGAGCGGTGCGAGCATCGAGGTGCCACGCGTTCGCGTGGTCGAGAGCGGCGACGAGGCGTTCAGCGGGGGTTGGCTCGGCCTCTGGCCCTCAACACTGGTGGTGCCGGCGTCGTGGTTGCAGAAGCCGTTGCCGTGGCTGCAGGCAGCGCTCGTTCGCCGAGTGGTCGCCGCGCGGTCCGGGGCGCATACGCGCGGCGTGCTCCTCGCGGTCGCGTGGAACACGTTTGGCTTCGCGCTCGTGCAGTTGACAGTGAGCGGTGACGTAGGGACCGCCGCTGGCATCGTCCGCACGGCAGCCGGCATGACGGTGTGGACCTTCCTGGCCGTGTTGCTGCTACCGACGCCGTCCCGATGGGCGGTATTTGCCGTGGACGCCGAAGCCTCGCGCGGCACCGAGGCGAGCGCGATCGCCGATGTCATCGAGCAGACGGACCGCTGGCAGGATGATGAACCCGCGCGCCGCAAGGCAGTTGAAACGATTTTTCACCCCGTGCCGGCCCGCGATGAGCGTATGCGGCGGCTCGCGACGGCGGCAAAAGCTCCACCGCTTCGCTTCGCGGCTTACTCAGTGGCGCGGCATGCACTCTATCTGAGTTGGGGAGGCCTGTCGCTGGTGTCGCGAGCCGTGCACTGCAACGTGGGCCGACCTGCGCTGCTCGTCATGCTGCCGAGCGACTGACGCGCCGCTGCGAACGCGACTCTGAGGGGGCGTTACCGTACGAGTGGTGGATGGCGGTTCGCCCCCATAGCACTGCTGCCCGTCCGCCCCTGCGAGCGATTCACCATCGTACCCTCGCGCTCAGCCCCGCCGGCCCGTATCACTGTGCATGACCCGCCGAGTTCTGATCGCCGACGACGAACCGCTCGCGCGTGAGCGTATCGCGCTGCTGCTGCGGACCTTGGCCCCGGCCCTCGACGTGCGGGAGGCCGGCAACGGGGCCGACGCCGCGTCGGAGATCCTGGCCTGGGCGCCCGACGCCGTTTTCCTCGACGTGCAGATGCCGGAACTGGACGGCTTCCAGGTCGTGTCTACCGTCGGGCCGGCACGCATGCCCGCGACGGTGTTCGTAACCGCATTCGACCAGCACGCACTGCGTGCCTTCGACGTGGCCGCGGTCGATTACCTGCTCAAGCCGTTCGACGACGCGCGCTTCGCCGCGGCCTGGAACCGCCTGGTCGAACGGCGGGCGTTACGTGCCATACGCGATGAGTCGCAGCGCCTCGCGTTGATGCTCGCCACGCACGAAGCCGGTGGATGGACACCATCTGCACCAGCGTTGCAGCGCTGGACGGACCGATTGGTCATCAAGAAGGATCAACGCACCTACGTGCTGCCGTTGGCGACCGTGGCGTGGGCGGAGTCGTCCGGCAATTACGTGATCCTGCACGCCGGCAAGGAGAGGCATGAGCTGCGGGAAACGCTGACGGCGCTGGAAGCCCGGCTCGACCCGTCACGATTCGTGCGGGTGCACCGACGGATCATCGTGGCGCTCGACGCGATACGTGAGCTCCAGCCATGGTTCGGCGGCGACCAGGTGCTCATCCTCAAGGATGGTACGAAGCTGCGGGCGAGTCGGAGCTATCGCGAGCACGTCGCGCAACGACTGCACGGGGTCGTCTGATGCACCGGTCCGGCAGCGTTGAGTCAGCGAGGTGGCGATCGGCGCCGTGGCGTTCGAGAATGTGGGTCATACTCCTTGGCTTCTGGGTGCTGCCCGCCCTGTTCGGCGTGATCGGCTTTCAGCTCGTCCCGTCCGCGCTCAACCCGCGCATCACGCTGCTGCATCTCGCGGCGTCGCAGCTGCTGATCTGGTTTGCATGGGCGCTCTGGACACCGGTCATCATCCGGGTGAGCGAGCGCGTGCCTTTCGGTCGTGGCAGCATGGCGCGCGCGGTACTCGCGCATCTCGCGCTGTCGCTCATCGTCATCTGTGGGCAGATCCTGGTGGTCGCGTTCGTGTCGCGGTCGTTCGGCCTGAGCATCCCGCGTGGACTGGAAAGCACGCTGGCCATCGGCTTCAGGAGTTCAGGGGACCTGTTCGTCGTGATCTATTGGGCGATCGTGGGGGCACATGCAGCGCTGCGCTGGTACGGGGAGTGGCAGGCACAGGGTCTGGTTGCCGCGCGGCTCGAGCGCGACCTCAGCGCCGCACAGCTGACCACCTTGCGCTCGCAACTCAACCCGCACTTCCTCTTCAACGCATTGAACTCGGTCGTCACGCTCATCCCACGCGACCAGGAGGGCGCCACGCGCATGGTGGTGCGCATTGCCGATCTGCTTCGCGCGACGCTCGGGATGGCCGAAGAGCAGGAGATTACGCTTCGGCGCGAACTCGAAATGGTGCGGAACTACCTGGACATCGAGCTCGTGCGATTCCCCGATCGGCTCGCGGTCCGATGGGACGTCGACCCCACACTGCATGACGTTCTGGTGCCGGCATTCGCCCTGCAGCCGCTCGTGGAGAACGCGATCGTGCACGGCGTATCCCGCCGCAGCGGAGCTGGCGAGATCGTCATCGGAGCACGAATCCAGCAGGATGTGGTCGAACTCAGCGTGCGGGACAACGGGCCGGGGCTGGTATCAGCGCTCACAGGGAGCAGAACACGCAATGGCATCGGGCTCGCCAATCTGCGCGCGCGTCTGCATCGCCTGTATTCGTCGAGCGTGACGGATGTGACTCTCACACGGGTAGCCGACGGTGGTGCACTGGCGACGATCATGCTGCCGTTGCACCGCGCTGAAATTGCCGCGTGAGGCGACGCCCGTGCGTGCCGTTAGCGTGTCGGCAGCATGCTAGCAGGGTACCGGCAGTGTGCTCGTAGCGACTGTGGCAGCGTGCTAGCTGTCGTTACCGGACAGGTTGTTCATAGACTGAGGCGGCTGACCGGTGGCATGCGCCCATGCGCGGTGTGGGGTCGGATTGTGTTGTACGTTGTCAGAAAAGGCGCGAGCGCACCAGCCCGATGGGCGGAAGATCGATACGGTTCGACGTAGGCCCACTCGCGGAGCGCCGTCTGGATGAAGCGTTCCGCTTTGCCGTTCGTGCGCGGCGTGTACGGGCGCGTACGCAGATGCCGCAGGCCGTGCGCGGCGAGCATCGTGGCATACGTGCGCTGCGTGTAGCAGAGGGCGTTGTCCGTCATCACGGCCTCGACGACGATGCCCAGGCTCCCGAGAAACGCCAGCGCTTGTGCCAGAAACGCGACCGCGCTCGCGGCCGTCTCGTCGGGTAAGAGTGCGGCATACGCGACGCGCGACGCATCATCGATGGCGACGTGCAGAAACTCCCAGCCCGTGGCTTGGCGGCGCCCGCGCACGGCCCGATTGCCGGTGATGCGATGGCCGACGATGCCCGCTGCGATGCGCCCCAGTTTCTTGCTGTCGACGTGCAGCAGCTCGCCCGGTCGCTCGCGCTCATACCGAATGATGGGCGGCGGGGGCGTCAGCGGCGGCAGACGCCCGAGGCCATGGCGGCGCAGCACGTCGCCAACGGTCGAGAGCGGCAGACCCACGCGATCCGCAATGCGTGGCCCACTCAGACGCTGCGCGCGCAGCGCGACGATGCGACGCTCGAGGCGCGTTGCCGTTTGGGTCGGCGAGCGGTGCGGGCGCGATGGCGCATCCTGCAGCGCCGGCAGCTCGCCCGCGAGATACCGCGCGACCCACTTCCACACCGTGCGCTCGCTGACATGAAACGCGGCGGCGGTTTCCGCCCCACTCCACCCGTCGTCGAGCACCCGCTGGACGAGACACACTCGCCCCGCGAAGCCCAATCGGGCATTCTTGTGACTGTCCACTTGGCCCTCTGGCGCTCACGTACTGGTGGTCTCGACAACCCCAGCATGTGGCCGACATGGCCAAGTGGACAGCGTACCTAACTATGAACAACGTCCCCGGTAACGACAACTAGATCGCCAACCTGCAAGCCCGCCTCCATGCCTGGCCCGTCGGCGTTGACGCCAACGATCTTGGGAAACGACGTACGTTCACCTGATGACTTGCGAATGGTGAAACCCGAGCTGAAACCAATGCGGCCGGATCCAAGTGCCTGTCGATTCGGATTCATGACGCTGGTCTGAGCCCACGCCACCTCAGCGCCCGTCACGATCGCGAGGAGAACGGCACCCCATGGAGTACAAGTGCGAAGTAACGTGGCGGTGCTGCGCGTAGCGCTTCTCAATTGGTGAAGGTGAGCCGACATCCAGATGCGGCAGTTCGACAATCGCCCGCGGCACAAGGGTTTCCGCGACAATCGAACGGTAACTGAAGCATGTCAGCGGTCCTCGCGACGTGTAGACGGTTCGAGTGCACCACGGCGGGTGTTTCGGTGTCGAATCACATCGCGCTCCCCGTCTTCCGCCATCAACACCACTCCTTCCATGTGCTCACGTCGCCGGGTTCTCCTCGTCGCTACGCTGTGCGTCTCCACAACCGTCGCGCACGCCCAGCACGCCGCGATTCCCGTACGGGATATTTCCACGCCGGATGCGCGATCGGCATCGCGATTCGGAACCATTCTTGGCGTGCGGCAGCTAGCGGGCGGGAAACTGCTCGTGAACGACGGTACGCGCCGGCAGCTCCTGCTGCTCGATTCGGCGCTCGGCAATCCGAGCATCGTGCTGGACTCCGTCGCCGTCGGCGGAACCAGCTATGGACCCCGAGCTGCGCCGATCATTCCGTTCTACGGCGATTCGACGCTCTTCGTCGACGGTGCCTCGCTGTCCCTGCTGGTGATCGACCCGAACGGCCGGACCGTGCGCGTGATGTCGGCGCCGAAACCAAGTGACCTGCGCTATCTCGCCGGTGGCACGAGCGGCGTGGATGCGCGCAACAACCTGGTGTATCGTGGCGGATTGCAAGTCAATCGTGGCGGAGTCGCAAATGGCGCGCCGGTGCAGCTTCCCGATTCCGCGCCGATCGTGCGCGCGAACTTCGACACGCGGCAGGTCGATACGATCGGACAGGCCAGGATCGACAACGGCACGCGCACCAAGGTGACCACGGATGCAAATGGGCGACTCACGCCCGTTACGACGATCAACCCGGCGCCGATCTACGACGATTGGACCGTGTTGTCGGACGGCACGATTGCATTCGTGCGCGGGCAGGACTATCACGTCGACTGGATCAGGCCGGACGGCAGTCGCTTCTCGTCGCCGAAGATGCCATTCGATTGGAGACGCCTCACTGACGACGACAAGCAGAAGCTGATCGACTCCGCTCGCACGGCGCGCGAAAGGTCAGGCCTGAACTCGTCGGGTGCTACGGGTGCTACGGGCGCTACTGGTGCCAGCGCCGGCAACGGCGGCATCACTGCGGTCCGCAGCGCGACAGTGGGGGGAGGGGTCGGCGGCGGGGTTACGATCGGCGGTGGGGGCCCATCCAGCACCTCGTTCGCTTTCAATGATGCGAAGGTAGTCTTCGTTCCACTGAGCGAGATGCCGGACTATTACCCGGCACTTCGCGCTGGGGCGGCGAAAGCCGACGTCGACGGCAACCTGTGGATTCTGCCCACCACCTCCGCGCAATCGAAGGCCGGTGAGCTCGTGTACGACGTGGTCAACAGCACGGGCACACTCTTCCAGCGGGTGCGCTTGCCACGCGGGCGATCGATTGCCGGCTTCGGTCGCGGCGGCGTGGTGTACCTGATGTACAAGGACGGCGATGCGGGTTGGGCCATCGAACGGGTGAAGGTGAGCATGTAGGCTTCACTTCCTTCGGTGAGAAATCTCCGGGGATTCAGGAGAGAGTGGCCGCTGCCGGGGTGTCGGGATTCGATCCGACATCCGCTTACCCGGGGGGGTGCGTCGTAGGTCGCAATCGTACGACGGGCCGTCGGAGAAGGCCGATATTTTGGGGTTATGGAGTCGGGCCATAACACGCATGGAAAGCGTGTCGGTGGGAACCGTCTCGCGAGTTCGAATTTCGCCCCATCCGTTGGACATCACCGCGTTCTCGTTGATGAGCAGTGCACTGCACCGTACACGACATGCGAAAACGGCCGACGACACCTCGTGTCGTCGGCCGTTTTTGCGCGTATGGAAACTACGGACGGAGGTCCGTGCAGCCGGTGAAGTTCGAGTTGTTGCGCTCGTCGAACGAAATGGGCAACACCGCCATCGTGCCGTATGTCCCGCCGCCCTTATGAAAGATGCCGGTGGGATAGACCGACTCGATCGGACGATTGTACTGCCGCACCAGACGGCGCAGATCGCCAAGACGATGCCCGGTGCCGAACATCCAGAATGCACGCTCACGCATGACCAGATCGACCCGTCCATTCTCCGTCCCAGGATCGGTGAGCGGGGCCAACCCAGCGACGCCACCCACGGCCTGTGTGCGCAACGCGTTCAGAGTGCTCAGCATCTGCGTCGGGTTTCCGGCACGAAGCGCCGCCTCTGCCTCGATGAGTCGTGCCTCGATGCCGGACAACAAAGTGACCGGACCGAACTGCGCAAAGTTCGTGGTTTCGAAGAACGGCGTCTCAGTGTCGAAGGCGAGCCGACGCGTACCAGTCCCCGCAGCAGTACGAATGCGTGGATCATTCGCCGTCCGAAATGGCAGCCCGTTCCCACCTTCGACGTCGCTGATTACGTAGCGGCGCGAGTTCGAGTTCAGCCCCCAATTCTGATTGGTCGTGCTGTTGGCTGAGTGAAACGCCTGATAGATGAAGCTCGTCGGCACACCGGTAACGGCGGCGGCCGCCGCTGCGAACTGTCCGCGGTTGAGCAGCGCACGACCGCGCACGACCGAGGCAAGGTGAGTCACACGCGCCGAATCGGCTGCCGGCCCGCTCACTTCTCGCAGCGCCGAGTCGGCGAACGCGATCGCCCGGATGAACGAGTTGTCGAACGGTTCCGGCGCTCCGTCCACCACCTTGCCATCGACGATCGTGCTGTACGGAATCCCGTTGCAGAAATGCTCGCCGATCAGGTTTGCCGCATAACCGCCCAGCGCAAACATCAATCCAATGTTCGCACGGGGAGTTGGCTGGTACTGTCGCGTCACCGCTATCGCAGTCTGTGATTCGACATAGACGCGCATGGGGGCGCGGAAAGCCCCTGCCAGAAATGAGTTCTCCGGAATCAGCGTGCGCTGATCCGTGGTGTTGCGTTGTTCGAAGGTGTCTCCGGAGCGCCACTCGTCGGCCAACAGCCCACCAAGGAGAAACACGTTCTCGCCCCCGCTGGTGGCTTGTGCCAAACGCAGCACGACGCCGTTGCGCAACGTGGTGGCCGCTGCAGGTGATGCGAGAGCCTGGGGATTGATCACGTCCGGATCGACCACCTCGATGGTGTCGGCCCAGCTGCATCCGCCCGCGCCACTGAGCAGGGCGCCTGCGGCGGCGAGACGGGCTGCGGTGGCGCGATGGCCACCGCTCAAAAAGCGGAATCGCATGATCTAGTACCCAAGGTTGAAGCGAATCGTGAAGTAACTCGGCGGCGGGGCGGTCTGGAAATCCGAAACCGTGCCACGTGCTCCGCCGAAGTAGTTGCTCTCGGGGTCAATGCCGGTGTAGTCCGACCACAATCCGAGATTACGGGCAGAGAGAACCACGTCCAGTGATCTCGCCTTGGCCAGACGGCCCGCCCACCGCTCGCCCACACGATACACGACCGATAGCTCTCGGAATCGCACGAAGTCTGCCTTTTCCATGAATCCACCCTGTGTACGGCTCGGGTGTTCGCGGACCGCAAGGGCGGCGGCTTGCAGCGCAAGGGGCGCGGTCGGATCGACAGCGCCTCGGCAGTTGTTGCGACTCTCGCAGCGAATGCGGTCGGTACCGTTGAGCAGATAGTGCCCGCCCTTGTAGTCGACCATCGTGTTGATCCGAAGCTTGCCCTTCAGGAAATCGAAGCCGTTGATGAAGGAGAACTCGTTGATCGGTACCGAGGGGCCGATGTAGACTGCCGTGTCGGTGACTCGCAGGTCGCCCACCACGAGAATGCCGTCGTTGTTGGCGTCGGTCCAGCCGTCGATGCGGCGCTGCCAGTATCCGTCGAGTGGATATCCCTCGATCTGGCGCGTCGTTGCGCCCACTTGCGTCGGCGTGCCGCCGAGATCAACCAGCTTGTTGACGTTCCGTGCACCGTTGAAGGTGAAGTCCCAGCCAAACTGCGATCTGTCGACAAGGCGCGCCCTTACGAGGGCCTCCCATCCGCGATTCTGCACTTCGCCGATGTTCTCGAAGCGAGTAGTGGCAGCACCGACCGACGGCGCGACGATACGCGAGATGAGCGCATCAAAGCTCGACTTGTCGTAGAAACCACCTTCGATGGAAAGCCGATTGCCGAACATCGCGAATTCCACTCCGGCTTCGAGCTCGCGGGTCACTTCCGGCTTGAGCGCCGTGTTGCCGAGTGCGCTGAACGTGACCGCGGGTGCGTCGGCATTGTCGGCCGTTGCCGTTCCCGCGGCGAAGAAGCGCAAGGCGTCCGTGGTGCCCGGCTGCGTACCGGCCGTGCCCAATGCTGCGCGGAGCTTCACCTGATCCAGCCAGGACGGATTCGGCATGAAGCTTTCTTCCGAGAGGATCCACGAAACCTGTGCTCCTGGGTACAGCTGACTCTGGAAGTCCGTACCAAAAGCACTGGACTGGTCGGTTCGCAAAGATCCGGTCAGAAAGAGCTTGTCGCGCCAGCCAAGTTCCTGCTGGACATACGCGCCGATCGTCTTGGCCTCGTCCTGCACTTCGGCAACCGTCTGGATGGCGCCCGCGCCGGCCTGCGTCGCACCCGGTGGAAGGTTCTCGCCGTCGGCACCGTTCCGTGCAAACTTGCGGCGCGTGTACTGTGCACCGATCGTCGTGGTCGAACGGAGGCTCGCGAACGGGTTGTACGTGGCGATCGCGTTCAACTGACCCGTGTACTGAAAATTCTCGGTGCGGTTGTTCGTCTTGTAGCCCGTCCGTGACCGCGCACTGAAGTCGGTGCACTCACCATTGCGGCAGAGCTCCGAATCATTGCGAGACGTGAAATCCATGCCGGCAGTGCCGTTGACCAGCAACCAGGACGTTGGGCGATAGTTCGCCTGCTGCGACCCAATGAACCGGTTGACCGCCTGGGTGTTGGTGTTGGAGAAGAAGGTCTCGGGTGTGTAGAGCCGGTAGCCGAATCGTCCGTTGTCTGCCTTGCCGAGGCCACCAAACGCATTCGACAGGAGGCCGATGGTGTTGTTGTCGGTTTGCGGCAGTCGCTGGTTGCTGGTGACGAACCCGACGCTGCTGACGACGTCCATCTTGGTGCCCAGCTGCGCAGTCACGTTGGCACGGAGCGACGTCTTGCGCAGCGCATTGGGACGGAGCTGCTCGTCGAGCGCCGACGTCCCACGTGCAGTCAGGATGCGATCACGCGAAAATTTCGGCATCTGGAGGTAACCGAGCTCGTCCTCCCATTCTCCGGAGAGGAAGTACTGCACCACGTCGCTACCGCCGGACACATTGAGGCCGTACTGCTGGCGACGCCCCGTGCCGTTCGGCGTTGCGTCGGGATCGGCGAAGAGGTTGAATGCCGGAATACTGTCCTGGCGGCAAAGCCCGCGGCCGACCTGCGACGCAAAGCACTGCGTCACGTTGTTCACTGTGGACGCGGCAGCCCCGGGGATGTTCGATGACCAGCCGCGATAGGCAAGCGGATAGCGGTTGCGATCCTCGATCACGCCCTGCTCCACGTACACGCCCCACCTGGGCGCACCTGCCTTGCCACGCTTGGTCTTGATGACGATGACACCATTTGCGGCGTCCGTTCCGTAGAGCGTCGAGGCAGTTGGCCCCTTGAGGACTTCGATGCTCTCGATTTCTTCAGGGTTGAAGTCGCTGAGCCGGCTCGGATTTGTCCCACCGATGCCGATCGACGACGAATTGTTGTCGCTGAAGACACGCACACCGTCGACGAAGACGATTGGCTCGTTGTTGAGCGACAGCGAGGTGGTGCCGCGGATGCGAATGCGCTGGCCGCCTCCGGTGATGGCCCCGCCAAGCACTTGCACACCAGGCGCCTGCGCCGTGAGCATGTCGGTCATGTTGGCCACGGGCGCCTCGGCCACCCGCTTCGCAGCGTCAATGGTGGACGTCGCGACACCGAGCGTACGCTTGTCCTGCTCCCCCGTGGCGGTGGTCGTGATGGACTGGAGCTGGATGGGTGTGGTGGCGAGAACGAAGTCCACGGTCCCCTCCACGCCGGCGGCCACGACCACGCTCTTCTGCTGCGGTGCGCGTCCGAGAAAAGTTACGCGAACCGTCTGGGGGCCAGCGGGCACGGTGGGGAACAGGTAGCGTCCCTCGGCATTCGTGCCCGTGATGTACGTGGTACCAACCAGCTGCACGCGAACTCCCTGCAACGGCAGCCCGGCTCCATCCCCAATGACCCGTCCGCGAATGCGGCCAGTGTTGCCCTGAGCGGACAAGTCGTACGAAATGCCGAGACTCAGCGCGAGAAAGCCGCTGAGCGCAAGGAGTAGCCGGACCGCGGAGAAGCGGCCAATGAGTCGTCGCATGGACGATGCCTCGAGTGGGATGAAAACAAAAAAACTGGGGACGACTACGCGCGACGGTTACGTCCGTTGGTACGCGTGGGGCGCAGCGCGCGAGTTGGAGCTTAATGCCAGGCGCATAAACCAAACAACGCGGCGGGACGGTTCGTCACACCGACCGCAGGGTCGAAGGGCTGGTTGGGGCAGCTGCGGAGCTGAGGCCGCACATCGGTTGCATTCCGACGCTCAGCCACGTTCTTTAGCCCCATGATCAACGTGTTCTTCGTCGCGCCGATGTTCTCGCCCGCCGCCACCCAGATGATCGAGGCGGCGGTGGCGTTTCCGGGCTCGCGCGTCTGCGTCATCGCCCAGGACCCGCTGTCCCGGCTCGATCCCGCGGTCGCGTCTCGCATCGCCGGACACTGGCAGGTCGATGACGTGACCGACCCGCTCTCGCTCAAGAAGGCCGTCCGCGGCCTTGCGGCGCGTCATGGTCCACCGGAGCGGTGCTTTGGGGCCTACGAACAGCTGCAGGAGCCGCTTGCCCGAGTGCGCGAGGACTTGGGCATTCCCGGGCTCTCGAGCGTTGCCGCGCTCAATTTCCGTGACAAGGCGCGCATGAAGGACCGGCTACGCGACGCTGGCGTCTCCGTCGCGCGGCACCGCCTGATCGGCTCACGCGATGACGCGGTGGCTTTCGTCGGGGACGTCGGTTTCCCGATCGTCGTCAAGCCACCGGCGGGCGCCGGCGCGCGAAATACGCACCGGATCTCGGATGCCGCGGAACTCGAGGCCGCGCTCTTCACTTACCGTCCGAGTCCGACCGATCCGATGCTCGCCGAAGAATTTCTGCGTGGTACCGAGCACTCCATCGAGACGGTGAGCATCGGCGGTAAAGCGGTCTGGCATTCGATCACCGAGTATGCGCCGAACCCGCTGCATGTGCTCGAGAACCCGTGGATGCAGTGGTGCGTCCTGCTGCCCCGCGAAGCCGATACACAAGCGTTCGACGGCATACGCTCGGCCGCGTCACATGCGCTGCATGCACTCGGCATGGTCACGGGCCTGTCGCACTGCGAATGGTTCCGGCGGCCTGACGGCTCCGTCGCCATCAGCGAAATCGGCGCGCGCCCACCAGGGGCACAGATCACGACGATGATCTCGCGTGCACACGACATGGATTTTGTGAGCGCCTGGGTCGAGCTGATGATCGCCGGCACATTCACCGCGCCGCCACGGCAATACGCGGTCGGGACGGCGTACCTGCGCGGCCAGGGTCGCGGTGTGGTACGCAGCATCGATGGCCTCGAGATCGTGCAACGGGAACTCGGCGCCCTGATCTGCGACTCGCGCATTCCGGTGGCCGGCCAGGTGCCCACGGGCAGCTACGAAGGCGAAGGTTTCATCATCGTGCGCCATCCGGACACCGACGTTGTGCGACAGGCATTGCAACGCATCGTGTCCGTCGTGCGCGTACGTCTCGCCTGATCGCCGTCAGCTTCTGCCGTTCAGCTTCTGCCCTTCAGCTTCTGCCCTTCAGCTTCGCTTCTAATCCCCATGTCCAAGACCGTCCTCATGCTCACGCCGGGTTACCCCGGTGAAATGCCCCTCTTCACGCGTGGCTTGTCCGAACAGGGTGCCACAGTACTCGGCGTGGCAAACGGCCCGGTGCACGAACTGCCAGAACTCGCGCGGCGACATCTGTCCGCGTATCTGCAAGTGCCGGATCTGTTCACGAATCCGGAGTCCGCGATCGTGCAGCTGCGTGCATGGCTCGGGTCACGCACCATCGATCGTGTCTGCTGCCTCTGGGAGCCCGGTGTGGAGATCGCGGCGCAGATTCGTGAAGCCTTGGGAGTACCCGGACAGTCCTACGAGCAGGCGCTGCGCTTTCGTAACAAGGACCTCATGAAGCAGGCGCTTGCGTCCGGCGGTGTGCGCGTGCCGCGGCACGAAGTTGCATCGAGCGCGAAAGGCGTGTGGGAAGCGGCGGAGATCATCGGGTATCCGCTGATCATCAAACCGATTGCTGGCGCCGGTTCACAGGACACGTTCCGCTGCGATGACGCCGATGACGTCACCAGCGCGATCAGCCAGCTCGGACACATTCACGAAGTCGACGTCGAGGAATTCATCGACGGTGAGGAGTTCACGTACGATACGATCTGTGCGGGCGGCGAAATCAAGTACTTCCACATCGGCTACTATCGTCCGCGCCCGCTTGTCGCACGCACCAAGGAGTGGATCAGCCCGCAGACGTTGACGTACCGGAACGTCGACGACCCGTGGGTGGCCGGTGGCCGCGCGATGGGAGAAGACGTGCTCCGTGTGTTGGGGTACGACACCGGCTTCACGCACATGGAGTGGTATCTCAAGTCGAACGGCGAGGCGGTGTTCGGTGAAGTCGCCGCGCGGCCGCCTGGCGCGCGTACGGTCGATCTCATGAACTACGCGAGCGACGTGGACCTCTTCGTCGGTTGGGCCGAGGCAGAGTTGCACGGGACGTTTTCCGTGGAAGTCGAGCGCAAATACAACACGGCATGTATCACGAAGCGGGCAATAGGGCAGGGACGCATTCAGCGCATCGAGGGCCTCGACCGCGTGGCCGCGCGCTGCGGCGAATGGCTCTGCGCGGTCGACCTGCTGCCTCTTGGATCGCCGCGGCGCGACTGGAAGAGCACCCTGCTCTCGGATGGATACCTGATGGTGCGGCACGAAGACTGGCAGGAGACGATGGACATGGCCGACTTCATCGGAACCGACCTCACGATGTATGCGGGGTGAGACACCAGGAGCGCTGACGTAGCGGTGCTATGTGGCGCAGGTACCGCACGACCAGTGGGTGCCAAGCCACGGTTTGTCTGCACCGAGCGGGACCGTACGAGGGAAAAGCGCACGGCTGGGTACGGCACGCGCTTTGCCCCTATGGGGTGGCGAAGGCCGCGCATCATGCGGCTGCCGTCTCGCCTTGCAACGGAATTTGCCATGTCCAGAACTCTCGAGGAACCGCCGGTCGATCCGGCACGCGGCTACTTCTCACAGCTGTGCGTGATGCTGACGGGAATTGCCTCGGGTGTGGTCGAGCCGCCCGCCGGAGATGGCGCGCATTCGCCGACGTTTCACATGGGGCGGCGCGATGGCTACCACGTCGTCGTCGCGCACCTCGCCTCGAGCCGCACACTGCGCGAAGCCGCCGAGAAGTGCCTTGCGTTCGGTCGTGGCGTGGAAGAACGCGCAGAGGCGCATCCGTACGGCCCCGAATGGTGTCTGGGCTTTGCACAGGCCACCACGGACGCTGCCGGCGACATCGCGATGTACGCCGCGACCAGCACACTGCCGCCAGTCGACAAGACGCGCCTGCGGGCCGCACGCACGGCAGCACGCAATCTCTCTCCGCTCGGTGGTGGATGGCCGGTGCGTCCGGTGCCCCTCGATCCGCCTCGCAGCCACCGCGAGTGGTAACACCGCGGTAGCGTCGCAGTCGCGTCGCCGTAGCGTCGCCAACGCGTCGCGGGTCGCCTGGCACCTTCGATGGGCGTCGTTCGGTATATTCCCCGCCCATGCCAAAGAAGACAACAACCGTACTCGACCAGCGTGCTATCGACCGCACCCTGCGTCGCATGTCCGACCAGATCGTCGAAGCGAATGCAGGAACGGACGGTCTCGTCATCGTCGGAATTCAGCGCCGCGGCGTCCAGCTGGCCGAGCGCATCGTGCGCATCATCGAGGCGCAGGAAGGGGTGAAGGTGCCCACAGGGGCGCTCGACATCACCCTCTACCGCGATGACCTCCAGACCGTCGGCCCGCGCCCGGTCGTCGGTGCGACACACCTGCCCTGGACGCTCGACAGCCAGCGCGTCGTCATCGTCGATGACGTGCTATACACCGGCCGCACGGTACGGGCGGCGCTCGACGAACTGGCCGACTTCGGACGCCCCTCGCGCATCACGCTCGCGGTGCTGATCGATCGCGGCGGTCGGGAACTCCCGATTCACGCGGATGTCGTCGGACGCAAGGTCGAGATCCTGCCGAACCAGCGCGTCGACGTGTTCGTCGAGGAGCTCGACGGCCGCGACGAGGTCTGCATCGCCAACCGCAGCGACGAGGCGTGACGGTGGCGGGATCACTGGGGAAGGATCTGCTGGGCCTCGAGGAACTGTCGGCCGAGCAGATACGGCTGGTGCTCGACACCGCGATCCCGTTCCGCCAGATCTCGGAGCGTCAGATCAAGAAAGTGCCGACGCTGCGCGGATCGACCATCGTCAACCTGTTTTTCGAGCCGTCGACGCGCACGCGGATCTCGTTCGAGTTCGCCGAGAAGCGGCTGAGCGCCGACACCGTCAACGTGGCATCGACCGGATCGAGCGTGTCGAAGGGTGAGACGCTCGTCGATACGGCGCGCAATCTCGAGGCGATGAAGATCGACATGGTCGTCATCCGGCACGGGGCCTCCGGAGCCGCTCGCTTCCTCGCGGAACGGATCGAGTCGAACGTCGTCAACGCCGGCGACGGGACGCACGAGCATCCGACACAGGGATTGCTCGACCTGATGACACTGCGCGATAGTCTGGGTGATCTTGCGGGCAAGCGCGTGTGCATCGTCGGTGATGTACTGCATTCCCGTGTCGCACGCTCGAACATCTTTGGCTTGATCAAGCTTGGCGCGGAAGTCGGCGTGTGTGGTCCGCGGTCACTGCTGCCGAACGCAATTGGCCAGATGGGTGTCACGGTGTTCGACCGCGTCGAGGAAGCCATCGAGTGGGCCGATGCCCTCAACGTCTTGCGGCTGCAGCTCGAGCGCATGCACGCCGGCTACATCCCTTCGCAGCGCGAGTACAATCGTGTGTTCGGTGTGACGCGCGCGCGGCTCGATCGCGCTCCGCGAGATATTCTCATCCTGCATCCAGGCCCGATGAACCGAGGCGTCGAAATCGACAGCGATGTGGCCGACGGGCCACATTCCGTGATACTCAATCAGGTCACGAACGGCGTCGCCGTGCGCATGGCCGTCCTGTATCTGCTCGCCGGCGGGAAGCCGGAGCTTGCAGAAGCGGCCCAGCGGGGACTCGCGTGATGGCGCGCGATATCCTGCTGCGCGGCGGTACGATCGTCGATCCGAGCCAGCGAACCGAGGCCGCAGGTGATGTCCTGTTGCGTGACGGCGCCGTCGCGGAGTGTGGTGGGCGCATCGAGGCACCGGACGGTGCGGAGATCATCGACTGCACGGGCCTGGTGGTGGCGCCGGGGTTCATCGATGTGCACGTGCACCTGCGCGAACCCGGCCGCGAGGATGTGGAAACGGTTGCGAGTGGTGCGCACTCCGCGGTCGCCGGTGGATTCACTGCCGTCTGTGCGATGCCCAACACCAAGCCGGTCACCGACAATCAGGCGACGGTCGGCTTCGTGAAGCGACAGGGCGAAGCCGCGGGCTTCGCACGCGTGTACCCGTACGGTGCGATCTCCGTCGCGCAGAAGGGCGAGACGCTTGCCGAGATCGGAGAAATGGTGGGCGCTGGCGCCGTTGCCTTCAGCGACGATGGACGCCCCGTCGAAAGTGCGCACCTCATGCGCACGGCGCTGGAGTATGCCCGCGCATTCAACGTGCCGGTCGCCGAGCACTGCGAAGACATGTCGCTCGCGCGTGGCGGTTCGATGAACGAGGGCCTGATGTCCGCGAAGCTCGGGCTCAAGGGTATTCCCGCAGAGGCAGAGGAGATCTACGTCATCCGTGACATCCTGCTCGCGCGTCGGACGGGGGGACACATCCATCTGTGCCATCTGAGCACGAAGGGCTCGGTGGAACTGGTGCGCTGGGGCAAGGAGCGCGGCATCAACGTCACTGCCGAAGTCTGCTCGCATCACATCTCGCTGACGGAAGCGGCGGTCGACGGATACAACACGAATGCGAAGATGAATCCGCCGCTGCGCATGCAGGAGGACATCGATGCACTGCAGGAAGGGTTGGCCGACGGCACCATCGACCTGCTCGTGACCGACCACGCGCCGCACCACTACGACGAGAAGGAACGGGAGTTCGCGGATGCGCCGAACGGCATCGTCGGTCTCGAGACCGCACTCGGTGTCAACTGCACCTACCTGCTGCACACCGGAGTGCTCTCGCTGTCGCAACTGGTGGATGCGATGAGCTGCAAGCCTGCGAGCGTGTTTCATCTGCCGGGCGGCACACTGGCCCGCGGTGCGATCGCCGATGTCTCGATCTTCGATCCTGCTCGCGCGTGGACGGTCGACGCGACGAGGTTCAAGTCGAAGGGCCGCAACACGCCGTACGGCGGACATGCGCTCAAGGGACAGGCTCGCGTCACGATCGTGGGTGGGCGGGTGGTCTACCGCGCCGAAAGCTGAACGACGCCGAGCACGACCTCGCCGCAGAGGAACCGCTAGCCGCGGTCGCCATAGCCGATGCGTGCCGGCGGCTTCACGCGCGTGGCCTGCTCGCGGGTGCGGAGGGTAACATCTCCGTCCGGTTGCCCGACGGTAGCCTGCTGGTGACGCCGTCCGGAGTGGACAAGGCCGAGATCACCGCATCGGACATCCTGCACCTGCACTCGGACGGCACAGCCTATCACGCTGGTACGCTCGCCGGCGAGTCGAGCGTGAACCGTCGTGACATTGCGCGCCGGCCTTCGTCGGAATTGGGGATGCATCGCGCCTGCTACGACGCGCGCACCGACGTATTCGCCGTGGTGCATGCGCACCCTCCGGCAGCGACCGGCTTGGGCACCGCCGGGCAGACCCTGCCGGCGGACGTGCTGCCGGAGCTGCCGGTCATCGTGGGACCAGTGGCAATGGTGCCTTACGGTCGCCCCGGGACCCCAGCGCTCGGGGAGGCGATGGCGCCGTTCCTTCGGGGACACGATGCGTTCCTGCTGGCAAACCACGGTGTCACCACGGTAGGCGGTACCCTGAAAGAGGCGCTGCTTCGACTGGAGACGGTCGAACAGGCAGCACGCATCCTCGTGGTCGCGAGACTGCTGGGCGGCGAGCGACGTCTGGAACCGGATGAGGCAAGGGCACTGGCCTCGTTGCGGACCGGGCCTGAGTCGTCTTTTAACGAATGAGCTTGCCAACCTGTCGCGGTGCGACGAAGATCACAACGCGGCAGAAAGCGCCTCGGGCATATTCAGCACGCAAACGAGGGAAGCATACCTATGACGGAGAGTCAAGCAGTGTCCATTGACGATGTGCGCGCGCTCGTCGCAGAACGGCAGCGGTACGACGACTGGCTGACCGCACTCGAGACCCGGCGCGGCAATACGCCCGCTCGCGTCTTCGAACGTGTGCATGCCGATTACGCCGGCCGGCGTTCGGCCGTGATGGAGCAGCTGAGCGGACACATCGATACGCTTGCCGGGATGAGTCAGGAGCTCCACATGCGGCTTTCGGCGCTCGACGAGTCCCTCGCCGCCCACGAGGACGAACACGTCGAAGCGATGCTGCGGACCGCCGTCGGAGAATTCGATGCGGACCGCTGGGAGCATGTCCGGCAGGAAGTTGAAGCCCGCATTGCCGGCGTGTCGACCGAGCGTTCGACCCTGGTCACGGAACTCGACGACGTGCGGGCCCTTCTGGCTAGCGCGCGAAACGAGACGCCCGTCGCCCTTTCGTCGACCGCGGCTGGTGGCAACGCTGGGTCGGTCGACGAACTGCAATCCGCAGACGCCACGAGCCCCGGCTCGGGTGCGAACGACGTGATTTTCACGGGCACGACACTGACGGACTCGCTCGCACTGAACGGCAGCGGCACGGAGAACGCTTCGGCCGTCGTCTCGGAGCAAGGTACGGGCATGCCGGCCGACGAAGGCAGCGGGAGCGAGCGTCTGCCTTCGGGAGACGCACTCGACCTCGACGATGCACTGGCGCTCTTCACGCCACCTTCCGAGCCGGCCGCGAACGGCAACGGAAACGGCAAAGGAAGTAGCGATGCTCCAGCGCCGGCCGAAAAGGACAACGACCCGTTCGACGACCTCGCCTTTCTGCGGTCGGTGATCGATCCGGCGGAGGGAGGGTCGGCCACCCGCGGGGCCTCCACAGCAGCGCCAGTGGCTGCTCCTCAGAAGACGCTTCGGTGCACTGAGTGCAGCACGATGAACCTGCCGACCGAGTGGTACTGCGAGCGCTGCGGTGGGGAGCTGGCGGCCTTCTA
>DASQZA010000292.1:0-1970 GCA_035638935.1 Gemmatimonas sp.
CGAGAGCGATGGATCGGCGAAATACCCGGCCACGCTCAGTTCGAAGCTGCGCTGCCGGTAGGCGTTCATGTCGCGTTCGCGAAGGCCCGACGCCGATAGCTCGCTGCGCAGCCCGACGATTGCAGCTCCGCGCTGACGTTCGAGCAGCGCCGTCTCGAACTCCGTGCGCCACTCTCGCGTGATGGGCGCCGGCGAGATGAGTACGAGACGAGCGGGCAGCGGCATCCCCGGAGTGACAGTCGCCTCGATCGCGTAGAGCATCGCGAGCAACCCGCCCCAGGAGTAGCCCACGATCGTGAGCGGTGCGATGCCAAGCTCGCGTACCACCGCGGCGAGGTCGGCCACCCCCGTCTCCCACGTGATCGGCGCCGGATCATCCGTTCGCGATTGCCCGCCGCCACGCTGATCGTACGTGATGAGCCGGTGCCGCTCGGCCAGCGCCAACATCTGCGGGTAGAGGTAGTCGTGATGTGCACCCGGGCCGCCGTGCAGCAGCAGCAGCGGTGGCACGTCCGCGGGGCCATCCTCGCGCCAGTACAGCGGAACGGATGTCGTCGTCGTGAAGCCGCTGAGACGGGGCGGGGGAAGGGTCATGCGGGAATACTAGGCGAACTCGCGCAGCACACGCACCGTGCCCGCATGAGCCGTGACCGTGTCGTTTATGTCACGCCCGTAGCCCCCGGCGATCGTGACGGTCACCGGAAGGCCCACTTCGCGGCATGCCTCGAGCACCATCATGTCGCGCTGTCTGAGCCCATCGAACGTGAGCGCCAGCCGGCCAAGCCGGTCTCCCGCGTGCGGATCGGCACCGGCGAGATAGAAGACCATGTCGGCGCGCGCCTCGTGCAGCACATGCGGCAGTGCGTCGCGCAGCAGGGCGAGATACGCCGCATCGGCGGTACCATCGTCGAGCTCGATGTCGAGCGTGCCCGGAACCTTGTTGAACGGGAAGTTGCGCCCACCGTGCATGCTGAACGTGTAGGCCGCGCTGTCCCCGGCGAAGATCGCGTGCGTGCCATTGCCCTGATGCACATCGAGATCGATCACCGCGACCCTGCGCACCAGCCGCTCGTGTTGCAACGTGCGCGTTGCCACCGCCACGTCATTGAAGACACAAAAGCCTTCGCCGTAGGAAGGGAATGCGTGGTGCGTGCCGCCAGCGAGGTTCATCGCCACGCCATGCTCCAACGCATGGCGCGACGCTGCGACGGTACACGCGAGGGTACGGGTCGAGCGCTCCACCAGCTCGGCGCTCCACGGAAACCCGAGCTTGCGAACTTCTGCGGGAGCCAGCGTTCCACGTCGGAACGCGCTCACGTACTCCGGTGTGTGCACACGAAGCAGCATGTCGTCCGTCGCTGCCGGTGCGTCATGAATCTGCGTCGGGCCAACGAGGCCCTCGGCGACGACACGGTCTCGCAGCAGCGCATACTTCGACACTGGAAAGCGATGCCCATCCGGCAACGGGAACGTGTACCGCGCCGACGACCAGAGGGCCAGCACCTGCTACTCTCAGCCGCCGCGCTTTCCGAGTGTGACCGTCATCGTCTTCCGTTCCTTGTCGCGCACCACGACGATCTTCACCGTGTCACCAGGCTTCCGTGCGTACAGCGCGTCGGTGTACGTGTACAGATCGGTAACCGCCTTGCCATCGAATTCCACGATGACGTCGCCAGCCTTGAGGCCACCGCTGTCAGCCGGTGAGCCCGGGCGGATGCCTGTGAGTCGCAATCCCACGACGTCGCCCGCGGCCATGTCCGGCACCGAGCCGAGGTACGTGTTGCTCCCCTCGCGCGATGAGGTCGCGGCCGGCGCTGCTGCCGCGCGCACGAACGTGAGTCGCGATGCACGATCGCCCATGTCTCGAATCACGCGCTCCGCGAGCGCGATCACCTTCGCTTCGCCCTCGGCGTTGATCTTCTCGATGTCGTCGGTCGCGCGGTGATAGTCGTCGTGCAGGTCGGTGAAGA
>DASQZA010000293.1:0-4003 GCA_035638935.1 Gemmatimonas sp.
CGTGTTTGCGACCTTCGCCGAGGCGCACGCGGCGGTCGCGCGCGCCATCCACACCTACAACACCATCCGCTTGCACCGCAGTCTCAACCTGCGCACGCCGGACGACGTTTTTCAGCAGGCCGCATAAGTCCGATGTAGTCCCCCACCGTGTAGACAATTCCCAGGACTAGACAGTGGACAGCACGGTGCGTGAAGGCGACATCGTTCATTTCATTTTGTTTGCTTCGCGCCGGCCTCAGCACTCGGATGCTGTTCACAAGAAATCAAAGCGTGCGGCTCGCGTCGTCTACCCGTCGAACAGGACGTACAGATCCGTTTCGTTTCAGCTACGATCTGCTTCTATCCGTTTACCCGCAGTTCAAAGTTGACACACACAAACGCTACCGCGACGCCACACCAAACTGCCACGCCGTCCGCGATGTATAGGTCTCGCCCGGCCGGAGCACTGTGCTCGGGAAACCCGGCTGGTTCGGCGCGTCCGGGAAATGCTGTGTCTCGAGCGCTATTCCGCCAAAACGCGGGTATTCCATGCCGCACTTGCCTGACAAGCCCGGCGTGAACGTTCCGCCAGCGTACACCTGCAGCCCTGGTTCTGTCGTGAACAGCTCGAGCGACCGACCGCTCGGCGCGTGCACCAGCCTAGCCGCTCGCGATGCCATGTCGGTGGTACGCTCGTTCAGCACCCAGTTGTGATCGTAGCCGCCGCCGACGCGCAGTTGCTCGTCGGCGTCATGAATGCGGTCTCCAACCGTGCGTGCACGCTGGAAATCGAATGGTGTACCCGCGACCGTCGCGTGGACGCCGAGCGGAATGAGTGTGTCGTTGACCGGCGTGTACAGCGACGCATCGATCTGCAGATCGTGGTCGAGCACTGAACTTCCGCGCGCGCCCGACAGGTTGAAGTACGAGTGCTGCGTGAGGTTCACGATCGTGGGCGCGTCCGTCGTCGCCTCGTAAGCGATCGCGAAACGATTGTTGCGTGAGAGCGTGTACGTGACGCGCACGTTCAAGGTGCCGGGATAGCCATCGTCGCCGGCGGGGCTTACCCAGCTCAGCACCACGCCATGGCCGTCGCTGTTCTCGAATGGCTCGACGCTCCACAACGCCTGGTGCAGCCCTTTGCCGCCGCCGTGCAGGTGATGAGCCCCGTCGTTCTGCGTGAGCCGATACTCCCGCGCGTCGATAGTGAAGCGACCGCCCGCGATCCGGTTGCCATTTCGGCCGATCAGCGCACCGAAGTAAAACGGGTTCGCGAGATACTCCTCGAGCGTGTCGAAGCCCAGCACTACGTCGGCGGGTGCACCGTCACGATCCGGGACGTGAAGCGACTGCACGATGCCACCGTACCCCAGAACGCGCACGCGCATGCCATGTTCGTTCTGCAGCAGGTACGCGTGCACGTCGGCGCCCGTCGGATGCGTTCCGAACCGCTCCTCCAACACGGGCAATGTCGTCATGCAACTACGGTCAGGGCTTGCGCGCCGGGAACGACTCGACGCGTTCGTCCACCGCGCGCAGCAGCCGGTATGCGAAGTCCACCACACTGCGATAGAACTGCGGGTCGATCTTGTTGGCGTCGTCGCCGGCCTTGTGATAGTCCGCGTGGTCTTCGACGCCCAGGTACAGAAACGGGATACCCTTCGCGTGGAATGCACGATGATCCGACGAACCCGTCCAATCGTCGCCCGGCTTCAGGTCCTTCGTGTCATGTCCGAACTTGACCGGAATCGCGGCGCTCTTCGCAACGGCTTCGGCCGGCGCCTTGAGGAACGGGTAGTGCGACGTTCCCGCGACCCAGAGGGCGTTGTTGTCCTGCCGGCTCACCATATCGAGGTTCAAATTGAACGCGATGCGTGCGATGGGCACCGGTGGCGAGTTCACGAATGTGTTCGCCCCGTGCATGCCGCTCTCCTCCGCGTCGAGAAACGCGAGAATCACGTCATGCTGCGGTGGCTGGCGCAGCAATCGCTCGGCGATCGTGAGCAACGCCACGCATCCCGACGCATCGTCGTCTGCACCATTGAACACGACTCCCTCGCGCACGCCGAGGTGGTCGTAGTGGGCACTCGCCACGAGCACGGGGCCATTCGAGTTGCGGCCGGGAATGCGCACGACAATGTTGGCGCCCGCCGTATCGGAACCAGCGCGCGCGGGAAGCTTGACGAACTGTTCGAAGCTGCTTCCAGCCGGCTTGGCACCCATGGCAGTCAGCTCGGCTATGATCCAGCGCCGTGCCCGCTGCGAGCCCGGCGTGCCCGCGCGGCGGCCTTCCATGGAGTCGGCCGAGAGTGCGCCGATGCGCGACATCATGCGTGCCGTCGTCGTGTCGGTCGGTGTTGCGCCAGCCGATTGTGCAGCCGCGCATGCACCGCTGGTGAGCGTGAGTGCCAACGCTGCCGCCGAGCGGGCAACGAGCCGTGCAGCGCGCTTCGTGAACGCGGCAGAACAGTCAGGCATGTCGTATTCGTTGGGCAAGAGAATTTTCCTGAGGGATTACGAGTGGTACTACCGGATCCAGACTCCGGCCTGACCGCGCAGCTGCGCCAGCACGATGAACGCGTCTGCGGTGGATGTTACACCGGTGATTCGCAGATCGGTGACGCTGCTCCCGAGCACTACCCCGGGCGCCACCGTGCCGTTCAGTTTGGTCATCATCTCGGCTTTGATGAGATCGAGCTGAGCTCCAAGCGGAATACGGCCGCCGAGCGAAGCACGTCGGATCGCGCGTGCAATCAGCGGAGCGGCCAATGTCGCCTTGACCCGCGACAGCATGCCCCGGCTCGCGAGTGACCAGTCGAGCCCGTCCAGCACCAGTTCACGAGCCGTGGCGTCCCATTGCAATCGAGCGTCGAGGGACAGACGGCCCCGAAGTGCACCCTGCACGTCGAGATCGACGTGCACCGAGTCGCCAACGGCGCGCAGGTGCACGCTGTCGACGCGCACACTTCCCGTGGCCGTCTCCGCCACCAAGAGCTCCCGTGCACGTCGTTCCACCTCGGCGAAGGGCAGCTCGACCGTGACCGGCACGTCGAACCCGCGTGGTGCATCTCCGAGCACCAACGGGGGAAGCGGTCGTGGGCGCACGATGGGCCGACGCCCGCTCACGATGCGCGGGCGCGCATACAATACGATGGCGGTGCGAAAGCTCGGGCCATCACCGGTGAGCGCTGCGACGCGGATGGCGTCCGGTTCCATGAGAAGCCACAAGGTTCCAAGCGAATCGAGCGCAGACGGTTCGAGAAAGCTTTTCCAAAGTGAGTCGGCGAGTGGCCGAAAGTTCGCCGCGTTGGGGATGCTGGTGTCGGCGCTCGCAGCGAACGTGGCGAGCTGCCGGTTGACGACGCTCCGCATCGCGGAGGTCGCGTCGACACCGAGTGCGGACACCCGACATTGGTCGATGAAATCCGCGGATAGCGTGGTCGCCTGGGCGCCCAGACGCCAGTCCTTTCGCCAGTAGAGCGTCGTGGCCATCGACAGCGTCGTCCGGCGCATCGTCTCCGGAGCATATCCACAGCTCAGGAGCCGGGAGATGCCGGGCGCGCCCACCTGTGCACGGAACGCAAGCTTCGTGGTCAGGGTCAGTCGAGATCCCGCCGACTGAATCGCCAGCGGCTCGCGGGCATACACGTACTGGTGGCAGACAAGGCCGGCGCCCGCGGCGCATTCGGCGCGTGTCAGCGAGTCACGAGTCGGAAACAAGGAGTCCAGCGACGGCCGCAGCGCTTGCAATACGTAGGTGATGTGTACCGGGACAACTGCCTGCCGTGGGAGCAGAGAGCTGGTAGCGGTACCGTCACCAGTTCTGCCGGATGCCGACGTTGAAACGGTGGCCGAATTGGCCACGGATGCGTCTCGTCCTGCGGGACGCGGGGACCAGCGGCAGCCCGCGCCAAGGGAAAGAGCGAGCGCACAGAGCGCTGGCGATGCCCGGACCAACACGAATCGTGGCAACAGCGGGGGACGGAAATTCGTGAGGCGTGACGAGCGGTTGCGAAAAGGTAAA
>DASQZA010000294.1:0-11765 GCA_035638935.1 Gemmatimonas sp.
CACCGCGATCGCGATGCCCTTCACGGTGCCCAAGGTGATCGGCACGGTGCGCGAGGCTGCACTCGCGCGCGACCGGGAGCTCCGCGCGGCCCGCACAGATGCGCTGGAGATGCAGAACGCGCGACTCACGACGTTGACCGATGAACTGTCGACAGTGAACGCGCAACTGCGGGAAGCACTGGCGGTCGCCGAGCAGGAACGAGCGCGGGCCGATGCCGCCAACCGAGTGAAGGGAGACTTCCTGCGGACCATGAGCCACGAGCTCCGCACGCCACTCAACGCCATCGGTGGCTATGTCGAACTGCTGGATCTCGAGATCCGTGGCCCTGTCACCGAAGCGCAGCGCAACGATCTGCATCGTATCCGACGCGCACAGCTTCACCTGCTCGGCATCATCACGGATATCCTGACGTATGCGCGCATCGAGGCGGGCGCGCTCGAATACCGCTCCGAGCGCGTGCCGCTTGCCTCGGTGGTCGAGGATGTGGCGGGGTTGATTCGTCCACAGCTCGCGGCAAAAGGCCAGGAGCTTCTGATGGAGCTGGAACAGCCGGAAGACCTGCTCATCCGGGCTGACGCAACGAAGCTGTCACAGGTTCTGGTGAACCTGCTCTCCAATGCCCACAAGTACACACCGAGCGGCGGCCGCGTGATCCTGCGCGCTGAGCGTCACGATGATCGAGTGTTCGTGCGGGTTGCCGACACTGGTTCTGGCATTCCGCGCGATCGGCACGAGGCGGTGTTCGAGCCGTTCGTGCAGGCGGTGGGTGGGCTTGCTCGACCGTTCGACGGTACAGGGCTCGGCCTTGCCATCAGCCGCGACATGATCCGGGCAATGCGCGGTGAGCTTGTTATCGTGGATCAAGAAGCGCGAGGCGAGCTGGCTACGCGAGGTTTCCACGGTGCGATGCTCCTCATCGACTTGCCGGCATTCATCGCTGAGTCGTCAACCGGGGCTCGTCACCGCGAACAATGAACAGCATGAACATCACGCGATAACGGTGCATCTCTCCTTCGGCTACAGCACCTCGAACGCGGGTTGCTCCACTGCAGGCGCTGGCTGTGAAGGCCCTGCCCGCGCGCGTTCCTTCACCAGCATGCCCTGGTCGGGTCGTGCACCGCGCACCGGGTTCGATGGCGCGGCAGACTCCAACTCGACCGTGAACGTCGATCCCACTCCTACCGTGCTCTCGACCGCGACATGGCCACCCATGGCAGCCGTCAGGTCACGGACGATGGTGAGACCGAGACCGGTGCCGCCGACGCGCCGTGTCAGCGACGTGTCGACCTGGGCGAACGGCTGGAAAATCGTGCCCAGGTGCTCCGCAGCGATTCCGATTCCGGTGTCGCGCACCCGGATCGCCGTGGTGTCGCCGCGCACCTCTGCGGAAAGCGTCACGGTACCCTTCGCATCCGTGAAACGCGCCGCGTTGGTGACGAGATTGAGCAGGACTTGCTGCAAGCGCGCGGGGTCTGCGCACACGGCTGCCGCCGTGGGCTCGATCACGAGCAGCACATCCCGGCTGGAGCACTGCTCTGCGAGCGACTCCGCGACGGCATCGAAATGTTCGCGCAAGCGAACGGTCTCGCGGCGCACGATGATGGCGCCGGCGTCGAGCTTCGAGTACTGGAGAATGTCGGACACGAGATGCAGCAACTGATCCTTGCTGCGACCGATTCGGCCGAGCGTCTGTTCCTGCTCCGTGCTGACGGGACCGTAGATGCCGAGCGCCATGAGGTCGGCATAACCACCAATGGCATTCAGTGGTGTTCGCAACTCATGGCTCATCACCGCGAGGAAACGCGCCTTCGCATCGTTGGCCTTGAACAGCGCGACGTTCCGCTGCTCGAGCTCCGCATTCGTGGTGCCGATCCGTGAGGCCATGGCGTTGAACGTGTACGCGAGTGTGGCCACCTCGGCGCCACCGTCGAGCGGGACACGACGTGCGTAGTCGCCCTGGGCGATGTCGCCGGCCGCATCGCGCAGGGCAGCGAGCGGACGTGTCTCCCGTCGCGTGACCCACCAGGCTGCGAGCGTGCCGAGTACCAGCAGCAACATGCCGCTTCCCACCAGCACGCGGAGGAACGCGTTGGCCCGTTCCAGCACGGCGCGCTCAGCCTGCGCGACGACGATCACCCACGGCGTGTCCTCGACCTGCGCCTGCATGATGTAATGGGGCTGTCCGTCCGTGCCGGTAGCCCGGACCGCGACCGTATCGATCCCCTTGAACTCGAAAGGCACTGCAATGGGCTCGCCCTGAATGGTGGCCCATTCGCGCGCATCCACATTGGTGAAGTACACGTTGACGTCTTCCTCACCCATGAGGCCACGGATCGTTCGCTCGACCTGCGCGGTCCCCACAACACGACGAAGTTCCGCGAACGCACCAACCGGTGGTGGTTCATTCTCCGTTTCCTGTACCTTCGACTGCTCCAGCTGCGGCGAGCGTACGGTGCCTGGAGGCGCGATGCGGCGAACCGGTTGCACCGTCCACACATGCACCTCGTCGCCCACTACATACAATTTCGATCGAACCACTGTGTCGCGCTGCGCAACCTGGTTCAGCAGTCGCGCCAATACCACCGAGTCCTGCACGGCGAGCGGTCCAGCCCCGAACCGGCGCTCACCGCTGATGGTCCAGAACTCACGGGCCAGCAGCGTGGTATCAGGCGTGCTCCCCGCAATGCGCTGTGCGGGGCGCAGCGCAGCTGTGATGACGCTGTCGGCGGACACTTGCGACCCGGTCCCCAACGATCGCGCCAACGTTGATGACGCGGTGGACGAGGGCATCGATAGTGCGCGCCGCACGCCATCCGACTCGGCGATGCGCCGGAGACCTGGCAGGCGCCCAGGTGCCCGGCTCATGCCCGCAGCCAGTTCACGGCCGGCCGTCTGCACGCGCTGGCGGGTGCGCTCGAGCGCGGAATCGCGCACACCGCGATAGGCCACCGCGCCGAAAATCAGCAGCACTGTCGCGAGCAGCACGAAGATCAGCACCGCCAGTCGGCCCGCGAGTGACCAGCGCTCTCGTACTGCAGCCGGAATGTTCGGGACAGCGATCCCGGTCTTCGTGGACAGGGTCATGGATTGGGTGGCAGAGCCTACATGGTTCGACAGTGCGAGGCGGACGCACCCGGTGTGACTCCGCACGAAGTCGGCGTGCAACGAAGTGACACAATGCGTCCCTTCTGCGTTCGGGACAATGGTGCGTCAGATGCGCGATCGACCACCGCCGGCTGGCTGCATGGCGTACTCGTCTTTAAAGTATTGCGTTCGAGCGGAGGAAGGCGGAGGAAGCCGGCGATTCGCCGTGAAGTGTCAGTCATGTTCTGCTCGGATGGCCGCGGGTCTCATGGCGGACGGCGTGTCCTTGCGCGTCGCACGAAGCGTCGCCGCTGCGGAGCACGCATTACTGCGTCGCCGCGGTGACACCGTGGTAATGTTGCGGCATCGCACGCGCGCATTTCGCTTCCTGCACCCTCACACCTGGGGATTCATGCTTTCCAACGCGATCGTTCGTCGCCTGCAGCTGCTTGTCGCGATCACGCTGTTCGTCGGGCCGCTCACGCTGCGAGCGCAGGCCGACTCGGTCGGCAACTCCTACCCATCGCGCTGCGGCGCGGCGGCAACACCGCGCGATCCGGGACGGTACACACCGCTGCCGCGGGGCGACGTCTTCTGCCCACTCATCGCCGACCCGAAGGCGATTCGGTCGTTCGTCACGTACCAGCGCGGCGACGCGTCGGATTTTGCGGCGGATATCGCGGCGGTCGGCATCGGCGACCAGTTCGGCTTTTTTCGTGTGGCGGGCAATGCACCGGGTGACGGGGTACAGCTGGGCATCAGTGGCGCCGTCTTCGCACAGTTCGACATCGCGTCCCCATCGATCGACCTCCTGAACGCCGATTACGTGCTCGCACTGCCGCTCACATTCCGTCGCGGCGGATTCTCGGGGCGCGCACGTGTGTACCATCAAAGTTCGCATCTGGGCGACGAACTGCTGCTTCGGCCGGAGCCACCGGTACGCGAGAACCTGTCCTTCGAGGCGACGGATCTGGTGCTGTCGATGGACGTGGGCCCAGTGCGCGCCTACGGTGGCGGCGAGTACTTTTTCGGCCGCGACCCTGTGTCGCTCCCGGAGGGTCTGGCGCACGGCGGACTCGAACTGCGCCCTGCCGCGAGCGCCCGATTCGGCACGATCGCACTCGCGCGCCCGGTAGCGGGCGTGGACGTGAAGGCCGTGAACGACTCGACGTGGCGATTCGGTGTGAGCGTGCGCGCGGGTCTGGAGTTCGGCCGGCCACGCGAGACGGGCCTTGCGGGCCGTCGCTGGAGCCTGCTCGCGGAGTTCTACGACGGACCGTCGCCGTACGGACAGTTCCGTCGCAGCCACATTCGCCTGACGGGGCTCGGGTTTCACTTCACGCTGTGACCATCAGTTCGGATCGCCAGGTGACTGCGAGGCCACGGCGAATAGCAACGGCGAACTGCTTTCCGCGGATGACACGGATTTGGCGGATGACGCGGATCAAGTCGAGGGGGGCGGGATCGTCGTGGCGACTTTTTATTGGTGGCTCCGTGGCATGCGACGGACCCCTTCAAGAAAGGAAGAAGGAGAATGCCGAGTTCCGTCCGGCATTCTCCTTCTTGCTTGATCCCTGTTATCCCCTAAATCCGCGGGATCCGCGGAAAGCAGTTCGCGGTTGCCATTCGTGCCACTCGCCGCCCTGCTGTCCGACCGCTGCTACCAGCGGGCGTCGAAGTTGTAGGCGGCGGCACCGCCGCGTGGGTCCGAGACGCGGATGATTGCCGTGTAGCCGTTGGAGCGTGATGGCTGCTGGACGACCTGCACTGAACCGCGGCCGTTGCCGTTGACGATGCTGACGATCTGGCCGTCGCGCTGTGGCAGTGCGCCGCCACTGAGGCGCGAGCGAACGTTCGTCACCGTGGCGCCGCTGAGCGTCCGATAGTTCACGTTTGCGCCGCGGATCGAGATGTCGACGATCGCGTCGACGTCGCCGCTCCAGCTCAGCGTGCCCGGACCTTCGCGATTGCTGCCGCCGTTCGGCCGACCGTAGCCGTCGTCGTAGCCACCGTTGTTGCCACGGTTGTTGCGATCATTGCGTCCGTTCCCGTTGCCCCGCCCGTTGTTGCGGTCGTTGCCGCGGTTGTCGCGATCATCGAACTTGCCGTCGCGTCCATTCCCGCGACCGCGGTTGTCACGATCCCGATCGTCACGGTTGCGATCGTCGCGGTTGCGATCATCGCGGTTACGATCATCGCGGTCATCCCAGCCGCCGTTGCCACCGCGACCATCGTTTTCATCGCCCGTCCAGTAGGCCACCACACGATAGCGGTCTGAACCGCCGCTCGGGTCCTGGATGCGCACCACCGTCTGGTAGTTGTTGCGCGCTGTCGGCTGCTCGATCACCGACGCGACACCACGGCCGTTCTCGAGACGAACCTGCACGTCGCCGCGCTGTGCATTCCGCGGAATGCTGCCCGTGACACGCGCACTGTTCGGCAAGCGTGCATCGAGACCGCGCGTCTCGACGTTGCGACCGCGCAGCACGAGGTACACCTCGCGGTCGACCGTACCCGTCCAGGTGAACAGCGGCTGATCTGCGGCCGCTGTGGCCGCTGTGGCAGCGAGCAGGCCCGCTACAGCGGGAAACATTCTGATGGTCCGACGAGACAAAGACATCGTTCCTCCCTTGGCGCGAACGCCCTGTAGTACTGGCTGCAACGGCACCCGCCGTCGAACCGTGTACGTACTACTAGGCACCGTGAGTGCCACGCACCCGATTGTGCGGGAGGCCCCTCGGTGCCGATGCGTAACACGTTGCCGTACAACGTATTACGACGTGCAGGCCGCGTTTGGCCAGACTACCGCACAGCGAGCATTCGTCACTCAGGGAGGACAACGGCATTGCGCTGGACGGGACGCGAGATGGACGATGCGCGCTAGGCAGCACCGCGATCGTTGATCACTATTGGACATGCGGCTCACCAATCGTCTCCTGCTCACCGTACTTCCGATCGTCGCGCTCGTCATGAGTGCGCTGGGCGGGTGGTTCCTGTTCGAGCGAGAGCGCGTGCTGATTCCGGAAGTGCAGCAGCAGACGCGCGCGTATGCCCGAGCGCTCGACATCGCTTTCGAGTATGGACTGCGTGAACTCGACTCGACACGCGTCGCGGCGCTGCTCGACCGTACCGCGACCGACTCGCGTGTGGCCGGGATCCGATTGTACGATGCACAGGGGCGGCTGCAGTACAGCTCTGCCTCGATGACGAATGCGCCCGCGATTCCGGCCCCGTTGCTGCAACGCGTCCTGCAGGGAGCCCCCGAAGTTTCGCTCGAGCGCTCGATCAACGACGAAGATGTGTTCAGTGTCCTGCGGGTCATTCGCGACCCAGTGCATCGGCCCGCCCGCACCGATAGTCGTGGTGGCACTGTGCGTACCGATTCTGCCGCTGACCAGGGCGCCGTACTCGGTGCTGTGGAGTTCACGCAGCCGTATGCCTTGCTGCTCGCGTCCGTGCGCCGCCTCGAGATACAGCTGCTGATCGCGACGATCATCCTGCTCACCACTGCTGCCATCGCCATCGCGTACATGTCGCGGCGCACCATTGCTGCTCCGCTGGAACAGCTGGTCGCCGCCGCACGTGCGCTTGGCGAAGGCGATATCGATGCGCGTGTCCCCCAATCACTCGGCGCCGCGGAACCCAACGCGCTAGCGCGTGAGTTCAACGTGATGGCAACTCGACTGGCAGGTGCCCGCCGGGAGCTGCTGCGGGAGAGTGAAGAGCGCGTACGCATCGAACGGCGGCTGGCGGAGGCGGAAAAGCTGGCCACGGTCGGAACGCTTGCAGCAGGGCTTGCACACGAGATCGGTGCGCCCCTCAATGTCATCTCGGGGCGCGCCGAGATGCTGCTGAGGCAGGAGCAGACATCGCCGGCGGTTGCGCGCCATCTCCAAAGCATCGTAGCACAGAGCGGGCGTATCACTCGCACGGTACGCAGCCTGCTCGACTACGCGCGACGCCCGGCGCGCCGCGACGACGTTGTGGCGCTCGACGGCGTGCTCGATGCGACGCTCGACTTGCTGGATGCCGAGTGCGAGCGGGCGGGCGTGACGGTCGAGCGCGCTGGATCGACCGAGGCGTGGGTGCGCGGCGACTCTGACCAGTTGCAGCAGGTCGTCACCAATCTTCTGCTGAACGCGCTTCAGGCCATGGATGGGCAGCCGGGTGAGCACGCCATTCGTATCGAAGTATTGCCGTGCCAGTCCAACTCTACAGAAGCGTCAGGTGAAGTCGCCATCGCCGTGTGCGATACAGGGCCGGGTCTCTCGGCCGATCTCGATGGGCGGCTCTTCACCCCATTCGCCACGACCAAGCCCAGCGGAACCGGACTCGGCCTGGTCGTTGCACGGAGTATCGTTCAGGATCACGGAGGCACCCTCGATGGTACCACTCGGACCGATGGAGTCCGCGGAGCCTGCTTTACCGTGAGATTGCCTCAGGTCGCCGCACCGCCATTCGCCAACGCATGAGCATCACATGAGCGCCGCATGACGACAGCATCACACACGGTCAGTTCGGCCGATTCGGCCGTTCGCCCCGCCTCGAGTGCACGCGGACCTGATGGGTCGGCGCATGGCCGCATCCTGGTTGCTGAAGACGATGCCGCGCTGCGCGAGCTGCTGGTGGAGTTGCTGATCGACGCCGGACATGAAGTGACGGCAGTGCCCAATGGCGCGGAGGCACTGGTTCGCATGCGGACGCCGGAGTCGTATGATGTGTTGCTGACGGACCTCATGATGCCCGGCATCGGCGGTGAGGCCGTGTTGAGTGCAATGCGGGAGCGAGCAGCGGAAGTGCCGGTAATCGTCATGACGGCATTTGGTACGATCGACTCCGCCGTGCGGCTCGTTCGCGCAGGTGCATTCGACTATGTGACCAAGCCCGTCGCGACCGCTGAACTGCTGCATGCACTGGAGCGCGCCGTACGCGAAGTGTCGGCGCGGCGCGCACCCGTGTTCAGCGAACCCGCCCTCGCTGTCGCACCGCGCGCTGGCGCATCGGCTACCACGGGGACGTCGATTACGAGCATCGTGGCCGAGAGCGAGACGATGCGCGAGATGGTTGCTCTCGCGGAGCGCATCGCGCCGTCGCCGCATCCCGTATTGCTCACGGGCGAGAGCGGCACGGGCAAGGAAGTGCTCGCGCTCGCCATTCATACCTTCTCGAAGCGCGGACCGTTCGTTGTGGTGAATTGCGGCGCGATTCCGCAGCAGCTCATCGAAGCGGAACTGTTCGGCCACGAGCGCGGCGCGTTCACGGGAGCCGATCGCGAGCGGACCGGGCTCATCGAAGCCGCACATGGCGGCACATTGTTCCTCGATGAAATCGGTGAACTGCCGCTCGCACTGCAGCCTGCGCTGCTGCGCTTCGTGGAGACCGGCGAGGTGCGCCGGGTCGGAGCCACTCGCCTGCGGCGATTCGACGTGCGCGTGATTGCGGCGACGCACCGCGACCTCGAGAGCGAAATGGACGAGGGGAGGTTCCGCGAGGATCTGTATTGGCGTCTCAACGTGTTGCCGCTCGACGTGGCCCCGCTGCGCGAGCGACCGGCTGACGTGCTTCCGCTCGCGCGGCATTTCCTGGCCGAGATGGGGTGTACGCGTCCGCTCGACGTGGCGACGACGGCGCTGTTGGCGTCGTATGCCTGGCCGGGTAATGTGCGCGAGCTGCGCAACGCGATGCACCGCGCCGCCGCATTCGGTACTGGGGCGTCGATTACGCCTGCGGACCTGCCGCCACGGCTGCGCGAAGCCAACCGCGTCGCGGCCCTGGTTGCACAGGCGTCGCAGCAGCAGCTCGCCCTCCGCGACGTGGAGCGTGCGTACGTACTGGAGATCGTTCGCCGGACGGATGGCAACAAGTCACGAGCCGCGGAGATTCTCGGACTCGATCGCAAGACGCTGTACCGCAAGCTCGCAGAATACGCACTGGAGCCGGAGAGCTCTGAGAGTGGCATCGACGCGCCGTCGTCCGCCCGCCCGGGAGCAACGTCATGAATCGTGGTCGCACGTTATGGTCGCTTGGTGGGACATTGCTCGTGGCGGGAGCATTCGGCATCGGAACGTGGTTCGGCGAACAGCGCGTGCATGCGCGCGGTGAGTGGGCCGACGCGCGGCTGCTCTCGACGGCCATCGATTCCGTCCGGGTGAACGCGCTCGACTCCCTGCCTAGCGACGAGCTGATCCGCCGCGCGGTCGCCGGCATGCTGCGTGAGCTGCAGGACCCGTATGCCGCGATCATGCGGCCTGACGGCTATCAGCGGTATCGCGGTTCGCTGCAAGGTGACGCGCAGGGACTTGGGCTGACGCTGCGCCGGCAGGGCAGCAACGTCACTGTCTCGCGGGTCGCTGCCGGATCCCCGGCCGCGGTTGCGGGCACTCGTGCGGGTGACCGTGTGCTGATGGTGAACGATGTGCCAATCGCCCAAGGGTGGGGGCGCACCGAAGCGGATACAAGCACGGCGCCGCTCGAACTCGCAAACCTCGTGCTCTGGCGAGCGCCCGATGGCGACACGGTACGCGTGTCCGTCCGTCCCGGCGCATGGCACGCGCGCGCCGTCAGCGACGCCGCCATGCTGACGGATTCCGTGGCGTACGTACGTCTCAGCTCGATCACTGCGCAGACCTCGTCGGAGCTCGAGCACGCGGTCGACTCGCTGCAGGCGCATGGCGCGGAGTCGCTCATTCTCGATCTCCGCGGCAATGCGGGTGGACTCTTCGAGGAGGGTGTGCGCGCGGCGGGCCTCTTCCTCAAGCGTGGCCTCGTAGTGGCCTCGCTCGACGGCCGCCGTGGATCAGCGCCCGAGCCGCACTACGCCAAGAAGTCGCGCTGGACGACGATGCCGATCACCGTGCTCGTCGACGCAGGCACTGCGAGCGCCGCGGAAGTCATCGCGGCAGCACTGCGCGATCACCGGCGCGCGCTGATCGTCGGCACGCCCACGTATGGCAAGGGTGTGGTGCAGCGGGTGGTAAAGCTCACCCCTGAACTGTCGATGCGTCTCACGACTGCACGGTGGCTGACGCCCAACGGCGTGAGCCTGGAGCGCCGTCATGGTGTTGGCAGGGATGCCAAGGGTGGGATGATTCCCGATGTGCTGCTGGACGACGCAGTGCGCCGCGACGCATTCGCACTGCCGCGCGACTGGTCCGGCGATGCCGTGGCAGCCGTGTCGTCGGCTGCCGACTCCGCCTCGGTACACGCGCTGCGTGAGGGATGGACAACGCTGGCGCTCCCATCGCTCGAGAGCCGGTTGCAAGAGCGCATTCTGACGGCAATTCCCAGAACGCTGCGTGGTGACGCGATGCGTGCGGCGTGGCTCAATGTCGGTACACGGCTCGCCACCGTTCGCGCCCTCGAGGCAGCCGGCGAGCTCGACGCGCTGCTCCGGTACAGCGTCCGAGAGGACGGCGCACTTCGCGCCGGGCTCGATGTACTGGAGCCGGGATCGAACCTGGTGCGTGTGACTCCTTCCAGTGTGCCCGACGCCGTTACGGCCCGTCGCACGAGCCCGCGCTGATGTGCATCGACATTGCCGCGGGCGGTGCGTGATGTCGCACCGTTTGCGACGCAGCGGCGTGAGCACGAGCACGATCGCGAGCACGATCGCGAGCACGATGTTGCTGCTGACCGGTTTGTTCACCAACGTCGATGCACAGGATGTACGGTCGGCAGCACGAGTGTCCGCCACGACGATCGCTGTCAGCCGCAACGCGGAACGCGCGAGGAGCTCGCTCGACCGGTGGATCGTGGAACGTTACCGGGGCTCCCAGCTCCTCGCCGACAGCGTGTCGCAATCAAGTGCGCCAACGTCCGACCCTGTGCTCCCGCGTATCGAGACTGTGCGCGCTGGTGCTGCCGCAGATACACTGCTGGCGATGCACTTTCTACCGCGGGCCGGCCGGCCGGCACTCCAGTCGGGCCCGGTGCGCATCGCGGGATCGACGGGCACGATCACGCCACTGTCGGCGACCGTGGTGGTTCGACGCCAGTTTCGAGCTCCGCGATTGCCGGCTGCGCGACCCAAGGAAGGCGACTGGCGGTATGGATGGGCCTATCTCGCGATCCTCCCCAAAGTGGGTCGCCCTCTGTCGGCCACAACATTTCGCGGCTGGCTGCTGCTCGATGCAGCTGCGGTCAAGTGACGCACCAATGATGCACGAGCAATGCACGAGCCATGTACGGGTGATGTACGAGTGACGCACAAGTGAATCATCGGACAGATCGGATTCCACTCATGCATCGCCTTCCGCGCGCACTTGCGGTCGCAGCGCTGGTTGGCGTTGCCCCGTTGGTGCACCGTGATTCCGCGTTTCATGCGCAGGCGAGCGCTGGCGCGCGTGCTGGCGCGACTGCGAATCGGTGGCCGCAGGATGCAGCGGCGGACTCACTCGTCGGGCGGGCCGTTGCACGCCGCGGTCTGCAGCTTGCCGACAGCACGCTGTTGAGCTACACCGCGAGTGCGCGCGGATATCTCGCGTTTCTGGCGCAGCTCGGGGAGGGCGTGATCATTCCGCCCAAGGTCGTGCAAAGCGAAGAGCTTGCACTGGCGATCGCATGGTGGCAGCCGGGGCGTAGCGCACAGCGCCTGGTCGGCCGGCGAGACACGACGTTGCTGCCGGCCGCCGTCGCGTACTACCGTGATCGCTACGGGGTGATTCTCGACAACCTCCCTGAC
>DASQZA010000295.1:0-2162 GCA_035638935.1 Gemmatimonas sp.
CAGCAGGACAACTCCGCGATCTCGGTCGCGGAGTTGTCCTGCTGCCCCCCGTAGATGCGGTACGGAAAGCCGTTGTCGGTGGTGACGTGGTAGAACTGCGCCGTCGGCTGGTTGTACATCGTCGACCAGGTCGCCCCGCCATCGAGCGTGACCTGGCCGCCGCCGTCGTTCGAATTGATCATGCGGTTGCCGTCCTTCGGGTCGATCCACATCGCGTGCGTGTCGCCGTGCGGCACGCGCACGGGCGTGAACGACTTGCCGCCGTCGATCGAGCGGTAGACCGTCAGGTTCATGACGTAGACGGTGTTCTCGTTGAGCGGGTCGGCGGTGACCTGCGAGTAGTACCACGAGCGCACCCAGAATCGCGAGTCGGTGTTCATGCGACGCCACGACTCGCCGGCGTCGTCGGAACGGAAGATGCCGCCCGAGGAATCGGGCGCCTCGATGCTGGCGTAGATGCGTCGCGGATTGGCCGGCGAGACGTCGATGCCGATCTTGCCCAGCGGCTTGTTCGGGATGCCCGGGCGGAAGGTGAGCTCGCTCCAGGTGTCGCCACCGTCGAGCGTCTTCCAGATGCCGCTGCGGCCGCCGCCCGAGACCATCGACCACGGCGTGCGCTGGAACTTGTACATCGACGCGTACATCACGCGCGGATTGGATGGATCGATCGTGAGGTCGTTGGCGCCGGTCGAGTCGTTGATGAACAGCACCTTCTTCCACGACTTCCCGCCATCGAGGGAGCGGAAGACACCACGCTCGCTGTTGGGACCGAACGCGTGCCCCATTGCGGCGACCGTCACGCGATCGGGATCCTTCGGGTCGACGATGATGTCGGCGATCTGGTGCGAGTCCCCGAGCCCGATGCGTGTCCAGGTGCTGCCCGCATCGGTGGATCGGTACATCCCCGTGCCCGGCGTGAGGTCCTCGCGCAGCTGCGATTCACCGGTACCGACGTAGATGACGTTCGCGTCCGACGGTGCGATGGCCATCGCGCCGACCGACGAGATGTCACTCTTGCCGTCGGTCATGTTGGACCACGACTGGCCGGCGTTCGACGTCCGCCACACACCGCCGTTGACACCGCCGAAGTAGAACACGAGTGGCGTGGTCGGGTCACCGACGACGGCGTTCGCGCGACCACCGCGCGTCGGCCCGACGTTGCGCCAGCGCAGCGACTTGAAGGTGTTGCCGGTCGCGGTGGGGCTGGAGTAGAGCGTCGGGTCGTAGCTGATGCCGGCCGGTGGGCGAGCGACAGGTGACGATCGCTGCGCGGCGACTGTCGATGTCGGTGCGGCGACGGCCAGCATCGCCACGGCGAGCGTGATAGGGGTCGTGCGAGCAGGCCACATCGGTGCGTTCCGGTGAGTGAGGGCAGCAACTTGCTTCCCTAAACTCTTACCGGGCCCGTCACGGCGCGAGTACCGGCCCCTCCGGCGTTCCTCGACTCAGGGCACGCGTCGCTCCAACTCCGAATACTCCGCGACGATGAAGTAGCCCAGGCCAAGGCGCTCCGGTCGCGTGAGGTTCGCGATGTTTCCCCGCACGTTCCCCGCAGGGACGCCAAAGGGTGATCCCGAGTTGGTCGTCTGCTCGGACAGCATCTGGTAGAACCGGTACGCCTGCTCGGAGATGGAGAGCTGTCGCATCCGCACGAGCTGCCCGCTGTCCACGGTCACGGCGTACGGCTGAAAGCTCCTGACACGGCCGCCATCGAACAGCTCGTCCGATGCCACCACGCGCGCGAAGGTCTCCGAGTCAGGCTGGATGATGCGTCGCCCGTCGACCCATTGTTCCCAGAGATAGAAATTGCGCGTTCCGGCCGGATCGCGTGCGGCAAGGGTCGCTCGCAACCCGGCAGGGGTCGAGCTGCGGGTGTCCGGCAGGAAGAAGAGCGAATCCATTGCGACGGCTGGCCGCACCGTCTCGCTGGATTCGTACTCGTCACCCTGCCACGTGATGCGCAGCGTGAGACGGCTGCCGCGCTCCAGCCGCATACCGATGGCGCCGTAGACACCGGCGCTGTCGGCACGCTCTGCGAATGGCGTGGTCGTGCCACCGTCCGAGACGACGCGGACGACCGCTCCGCGCGCCGGCGAGGGGCGCGAGTCATCGAAGACGTTCTGGGTGATCGTGAGGCGCACGCGTTGCGCCTCCGTCTCCTG
>DASQZA010000296.1:0-3216 GCA_035638935.1 Gemmatimonas sp.
CGTGTTTGCGACCTTCGCCGAGGCGCACGCGGCGGTCGCGCGCGCCATCCACACCTACAACACCATCCGCTTGCACCGCAGTCTCAACCTGCGCACGCCGGACGACGTTTTTCAGCAGGCCGCATAAGTCCGATGTAGTCCATCACCCGTGTAGACAATCTCTAGGACTAGACACTCTTCTCATTCACCGTACAAATCCGTTTCGTTTCAGCCTAGATCTGTTTCTATCCGCTTACCGCAGTTCAATGTCGCACACACACGCGCTGCTGCCGCGCCTACCGGCGCCGCGCGCGTGCTCCGAACTTGATTGCCTGTAGCCCAACGCGAGTGTCGTTCGCTGTGCGAACCGTGGCGCTGGCGTCTGCGTCCTTGCGAGTGCGACGGGCTGCACCCGATGGCACTGGGCCCAAGCCTCGGGGGTCGCGGGTTGCCTGTGCGCTTGGTTCGAGGTCTGCGCGCGGCAGCATCCGCATTGCGGATGTCATGAAACCGCTGCTGCCCGAGCCCGTGAGGATCGTGCCGTTGTAACCCACGGCGAATCCACCGCCGCCGCCGGTCGGAGCGCCACTCATGCTCCAAAGCAGGTCCGTCGTTCCGGTCGTCATCGGGAGCCACGACGTGCCGTCGTAGCGGAACATCGCGCCCTGGTCGCCAGTCGCGTACACATCGTTCGCGCTTGGCCCCCATATCGAGGTAAGGACGCGATTGGAGTTGATCGACTGCGTGCTCCATGACGATCCGTTGTAGCGGAATGCGATTCCAGCCGATCCCTCGGCACCGACCGCGAGCACGTTGTTGTTTCCGCTCAACCACAAACCAGCGAGGATGCCCGTGCCCGGTGGCGACTGCGTCGACCAGCTCACTCCGTTGAACCGCATCAACGTTCCGTTGGCGCCCGAGACGTGCACATCGGTGGCCGAGGTGCCGTAGACGGCCCACAACGGGAAGCTGCTGGTCGTCGACACCGACCACGCGCTCCCATTGAAGCGCAGCACATCGCCGCCGGACATGACCGCGAACACGTTGGAGCTGCTCGAACCCCAGATTCCGTACACGCTCGACGAGCCCGGGATCGTGACGTTCGACCAGGTCGACCCGTTCCAGCGCAGCATCGTGCCATCGTCGCCGGCCGCGTAGGCGTCGTTCGGGCCCGAGCCCCACACTGTGTTGAGCGTGGCCGTGGTCGGCGTGGTCTGCCGGGTCCACGTAGACCCGTTCCAGCGGTAGATGAATCCGAACTCTCCGACGATCCAGGCGTTCGTGGCCGAAGTCGACCACACGTCCAGCAGATCCGGTGCGATACTGACGGTGGTGAACGGGGCGCCACCCGTCGAACGGAACACCGAGCCGCGCTGCCCGCTCGCCCACACATTCGCGAACACGTCGACCGAGATGCTGAAGATCCGCGGCTTGTACGGCGTGTTCACGGCCACCACCGAGCTGCCATCGAGCTGCAACACGCCGTCGTCACTCGCGATGTAGTATCGGCCGTTCGAAGCCGCGTCGACCGTGTAGAAGTCGGCGCTGCTTCCGTTGGCGCTCACCGACGTCCATACGGAGCCGTTGAAGCGCAGGATCGAACCGAAGGTGCCGACGGCGACGATGTTGCTCGCGGATGCGCCACTGACGCTGTACAGGTTCTCCGACGTCGGCACTGTCTGCTGCTGCCACGAACCAGATACGAGGCGAAGCACCTCACCGCTGCTGCCGACCGCCACCGCGGTGCTGCCATTCGACCAGATCCCGTTGAGCGACCGCAGCGACCCCGAGTTCATGGCCGACCACGACGAACCGTTGAAGCGGATGATCGTGCCATTGCTGCCGGATGCGTACGCCGTGCCACTCGGCTCCACGAAGACGTCGAGCAGGTTGTTGGATGTTCCCGTGGTCACCGGCGTCCAGTGCGACCCGTCGAAGCGCGCACTGATACCCCTCGTGCCCACGGCGATCACGTTCGACACCGATGACCCGTGCACCGATGTGAACTGCGTGCCGAAGTTGCTGCCGCGTGCACTCAGCACCCATGCGTTTCCGTCCCAGCGGTACACGTCACCCACGACATTGACGCTGAACGCCGCACTCGCGCTGAATGCCGCGATGGACAGCACGTCCTCGTAGAGCGGACCGGTCAGGCGCGAAGCCGCCCACGACGACACGAGCCGGCTGGAGACGACAGCGCTTACCGATGCCGACTTGGAGGCGTCCGCCTGCGAGGTGGCGGTGATCGTCGCCGAGCCATCCGCGACACCAGTCACCACACCGGCTGCCGACACGGTGACGACGGCGGGATTGCTCGTCGACCACGTCACGGTCTGCGATGTTCCTGGGTTGCCGGACACGACGGCCTGCAGCGTAGTCGATTGCCCTGCACTCAGCGACACCGACGACTGGGTAATGGCGACGCTGACCGGCGTCGACGTCACCGTGATCGTGGCGCTCGCGCGCTTCAGCGTGTCGGCGGCAGATAGTGCGGTGATGGTGACCTGGTCTGCCGAAATGCCGGTCACAAGTCCGCTGTTGCTCACGACCGCTGCCGCCGTGTTGCTGGAGCGCCAGATGATGTTCGTGGAAATCCCCGGATCTGCCGTAAGTGCGGCCGAGAGTTGCAGGCTGCCACCGATGCTCACGCCGGCAGCCGCCGGTGTAACGCTGACCGAGCGCACGATCGGCACGACGGTGATGGCCGACGAGGCGCGCCGGAGCGTGTCCTCGACCGATACCGCCGTAATGGTTGCCGCCCCGATGGATACGGCGGTTACGACGCCCTCCTGCGACACGGTGGCAACGGTACCATTGCTCGTCCGCCAGGTGACGTCCCTGTTCTGTCCACCCATGACGTTCACTGTCGCCACGAGGGTCCGCGTGTTGCCGGTGCCAAGCGATACGGCGGCTGGCGACACCGAGATTGCCGGGGCAGGGAGCACGGTCACTGCGATGTCGGCACGCTTGGTGGTATCGGCGACAGACAGCGCGGAGACCGTTGTCTGTCCCGGCGCCACACCGACGATCCTTCCGGTGCTGCTGACCGTTGCAATCATGGGGTTACTGGTACGCCAGGTGATGGCGCGGGAGAGTGAACCTTCAGCGTCTACTTCCGCCGCCGCGACGTCCGACTCACCGGAGTTCAAGGTCATCGACGTCGGTGAGACACCCACGCCGCGAACGACTGGCGTCACCGTGATGGTCGCGCTCGCGCGGCGCAGCGTGTCTTCGACC
>DASQZA010000297.1:0-16873 GCA_035638935.1 Gemmatimonas sp.
CAGAATCGAAGATCATGACCGCACGCGTTGTCGACCTGAGTACGAGCGCGCGCTGCTGGAAGACCTGGAGTGGCTTGGGTTGCACCCGGACGAGGGCTCCCTGGCGTCATATGCCGCGCGTCACGCCGGCGACACGCACCCGCACCCACTCCGCCAGAGCGACAACGATGATCGCTACGCGACGGCGCTCGGCGCACTGGACGAGCGGGGACTCGTGTATCCCTGCATCTGTACCCGACGAGACATCGCCGCAGGCGAGCCGCGCACTCCCGGTGAGGAACTCCGTTACCCTGGCACCTGCCGGCCGCGCGTATTTGCGAACGCGCATACGAACGCGCACTACGGAACGCTCGCCCGCCGCGTCAAGCTGAGCGATGAGAACGAGACCTTCGACGATCTTCGCCGGGGAGTGCAGTTGCAGCAGCCTTCGCAGCAGTGCGGCGACGTGCTCGCGCGCGACCGACATGGTGGCTGGACGTATCAGTTCGCGGTTTCGGTCGACGATATGCAGCAGGGAATCGACGTCGTGATCCGTGGCGAGGATCTCCTCGCGAGCACCGGGCGGCAGCTGCAGCTGTCACGATTGCTGGGACGCGCCTCACCACCATCCTACCTGCATCATCCGCTGCTCATGCGTGATGACGGCATCAAGCTCAGCAAGGCGAACCACGATACATCGCTGCGACTTCGCCGCGCCGGTGGCGCCAGCGCGGCAGAGTTGCTTGGAGAAGCCGCATATCGTGCCGCACTGATACCACGAACCCGTGCCTTGCACGTAACTGAACTGGCGGGGCTGTTCTCGCCGCTCGCGTGAGCGATCGGACCTAGCGCACGCCGAGCAGTCCCAGCACCAACAGCATCACCCACTGCGGGCCCTTGTAGCCATCCGTGCGATCGTCGTACCACTCGTCGAGTGAATGCGAATTGGATCCGATGCCTCCGCCATCCACCGTGATCGATGGAATGCCGAGCGCCATCGGGATATTTGCGTCGGTGCTCGAAATCGTCAGCGGCGCATAGATACCCATGGCATCCGCCGCATGCTTCGCGGTACGCACGACGAACGTGGTGTCGGACGTGGAACCTGCCGGTCGAATTCCGATCGTGTCGATCTTCATCGTGAGCGGCACCTTCGACTGTGGCCAGCGCGCTCGCTCGGCGGCGAGCGCCTTGGCAAACGCTTTCTGCAACTGCGCATCGGTCGTGGCAAGCGCCGATGCGGACTCACTGCGAAGGTCGACGTCCATCGACGCACTGGCCGAAATCGAATTGACGGACGTGCCGCCGCTCACGATGCCGACGTTGAATGTCACCTTGGGCGTGGCGGGCACCTGCAGATCGGCAACGAGCCCGATCGCGCGCCCCATCGCATGAATCGGATTGGGCATGCCGAACGCGCCGTAGCTGTGTCCGCCCGGGCCACTGTACGTCACGCGATACCGGTTGCTGCCCACGCCCCCGTTCGTGATGCCGTAGCCCGTGCCGTCCACGGAGATGAACGTGCCGATGGAATCCTTCAGCGGGCTCGCAAACAGCGCGCGCACGCCGCGAAGATTGCCCGCACCTTCCTCGCCGACCGTGCCCACCACCAATACGCGGCCCGGGAATGCGATTTTCGTCGCGATGATCTGCCGAGCCATCGCCAGCACGACTGCGAGCCCACGGCAATCGTCGCCGATGCCAGGACCGCTCAAGCGTGTGCCGGTGCGTTTGACCTTGACGTCTGTCCCCTCAGGGAAAACCGTGTCGAGATGGCCGCTTATCAGCACGGTCGGTCCGGGTACGCTTCCCCGAATCTCGCCGATCACGTTGCCCTCGCCATCGATACGCACGCTCGTGAGCCCGAGCGCCGTCAGTCGGTCACGGAACGCAGCAGCCCGCACCGCTTCCTTGAACGGAGGAGCCGGGATCTCGCACAGGGATACTTGCTGGTCGATCGTCCACGCATTGTCGCGCTGCAGGGCGTCGAGCGCTTGTCGAACAGCCGGCTTGGCTGCGATCGCGGTAACCGGATTGCCGGCGGTGGCGGGTCGGGGCGCTCCGGGCCGCTGGGCGTGAACCAGCAGGGGAAGTCCGGTGATGATCGCAGCCGCGACCGTAGCTGGCCGCGTTGCGAAGCGGCGTCCTGCCGGGCGACTTGGGAGTTGGGATGAGCGCATCGTCGAAAGATAGCGGCCGTTGGTCTGCGTTCAGTAGCGGATCGTCACCGACCGGCCGGTCGCGTCGAGTACGGCAGGATATTCCACCAGGTTGCTCGTACGCTGGCCACCGGTCCACGCGCCGGAGTTCGCGAACGTGGCGCCATGATTCGGACAACGGAACGATGTACCACCCACCACGTTGATTGTGGTCCCCTGGTGCGTGCACACCATCGAGAAGGCGCGATACGCAGCGGCGGACGAACGAACCAGTGCGACCGGGCGGCTCAGACCGCTGACCTGCACGATGGCCCCAACCGTGCCCAGTGCGGGATAATCCGCCAGCGTCACCGCGACCTCGCCGTTGCCACCCGGTGCCACAATATCTGCGCCGAGCTGGCCGTCGCCACATGCGCTCGCCAGCAGCGCACCCACGGCGAGCAACCCCCCCCGGGCAAGAAAATCGCGACGATCGACTGCGGAAATGCTCGTGACGTCATGCTGCGCGTCTCGGACGTCGTCGTCACCGTACTGCGGCAGCTGTTTCATCGGGTGTGCTCCATCGTCGTGATGCATACGCGGCGCTCCAGCTCAGGGGAATTTCGGGTCACAGCGTCACCACGGCTGATGTCCACCGCGCGGCATCCTTGTCGCTCGCGTACGCCACCTCGACGTTGACTGCCACGGCGTCCCCGTCCCGGGAAATGGGCAGCCGGTCCATGTTGCGGGTCGCTCGCCCCGAGATGAACGTGCCATCGGGCTTGTAGCGCGACTTGTGTTTGGGACATTGGAAGCCTGCAGTGCCGCCAAGTGCGCGCAGCGCCGTGTTCTGATGAGGGCACGAGAGCGCGAAGGCGAACAGCTGGTTGCCGCTGCGGCAGAGCATCACCTCATTCTTCTTGTCGATGGAGACGCCGTCGACAGCCGGGATGGGATACCGGACGATGCGCGGCGCAAAGATTCCGGGCGCGGCATGCGCTGGGCTGCCATGCGCCGGTCCCACCTGCGTCTGCGCAGTCAGTGCGGCCGGTATCGCGACGGACGACAGGGCAGTAGCACCCAATGCAGCAGCGATGAAGTCACGCACGAACTCCCGCCGGCTTTCGCAGCGGTCGCATCCGGGGCCTGCAGCGTCGCTGGTGTCAGGCTTGCCATCGACAGAACTGTGAACTGGAAGGTGCATGCTTGCCTCGATTGGCCTGACGGCCTAGCTGTTTCCGAGAATGACGCCAAGGAGCACGATGATGAACCACAGGGCCAGACTCACGCCGGCGGACTGTCGCAGCGCGCGGACCGACCTGGCAATCAGTCGATCCTGCTGCTCCCCTGCGCGAAGAAGCTGCCCTTCGGCTCGACGAAGTCGCAGACCGTTCAACAACAACACCCCGAGCGACGTCATCTTGGCCCAGTACACCCTCGACGCAGTAAAGGTGGCCAGGTCGGCGCCCAGCAGCAGGAGACCGCTCGAAATCGTGAGCGCGAGCGCGGCGATCACCACGGCGTGCGTGCCACCGACCTCTCCGACTGTTGCTCGCCGCACTGATGCGTCAGCCAGCAGCGCCGACGGATTGACGGCGAGCATGCGCCGGTCCGTCGTGACGGCGAGCCCGCCAGCGGTGAACATTGCCAACACATGAATCGCCAGGATGGTGACCGCGAGGGCCTGGTGATCTGCGACGTAACCTGCCCACGGTTGCAGCCACAGCTCGAGCGAAGCGAGCATGGGTGAGCGCGTCGTCAGCGCTGTCAGCGCCGGAGCAGCATCAGCAGCCAACTCGCCGTCGAGACACCCATCGAGGCAAGGTTCACGTTACGGTGCTGCAGTCGCTTGTCCTGCGACTGCTCCGCCTCGTCGGCCAGTGTCGTGCCGGCGTACACGAACCCGGCGCTCGCCGCGGTGAAGAGCAACGCGTGAGCGTAGCGGCGCTTCCGGCCGTTGGGATCCCTGCGGCTTTCCCACAGGTTCCAGCCGCCGGTCACCGAGTTCACGCCGAAAAGCACGGCACTCGCGGTGGCGGATGGACGATGGATCGATCGCGCCCATCCCGGCGCGTTGCGCCCCTGCTCGAGGATCTTGTCGCCAGAGAAATAGGAGGCGGCGAACAACGGCAGCATTGCATAGCTCATCCTTCGATGCAACGTGAGGCGCTTGCTGTACCCGTCGCTGTATTCGTATGCCTTCTGGCGCCGCCGGAGGGTGTCCTGGGCCGGGAGCGCGACCGACGGAAAGCGCCCGGGCGGGAGTGGTGGCGTGAGCCGGAGCACCAGGCTGTCGCGACCGCTGATGGGGCCGGGCAGCGAATCAGCACCCGCGACGGCCGTTGGGCCGAGTGGCAGCAAAATCGGTCGCGCGGCAGCAGGACCGGCTCCACCGATTGCGATGAGCATGGCGACCGCGGTCTCGATGAATGTCGGGATCACTGGCGGGCAGCAGTTGGTTGAGGAAGCAGCCGACGCATTGCGGGCTCATGAACGATGAGCGCAAGCTACACGGTGACACCCGAATTTACCGTTTCCCTATGGGCATTCTCATGCCCTAATCTTCCGCATGCGTTTCCACCTGCCACAGTCGCTGCTGTCCCACCTCGCGCTGCTCGTGCTGGCCTTGTTGATGGTGCGTCCGGCGCGTGTCGACGCGCAGGGCGCGCGATGCGACAGGTCGCGCCGCGTGGCGGGCGTCGATTTCTCCGGCAGCCCGCGCTTCAGCGACGACACGCTGGCAGCGTCGATCGCAACGCAGGGCGGTTCGTGGGCGGCTCGACTGCTCGGTACGGAGTCCTTCATTGCACGTCTCGCCCGGATCGACGCGCCAGCGTGCGCCGATACGCTCGAGGTGCGACGGGACGCCCTGCGGATTGCCGTGCTGCACCGGCAGGCCGGCTGGTTCACGGCATCGGTCACACCACGGTACGTGCCGGACAAGCGCGGCGTACGGATTCTCTTCGACATCGCGCCCGGGCCGGAGGCAAAGCTCGACTCACTGAAGGTGACCGGACTGCCATCGGCTCCTGCCGGGCGTCCTCCATTCGACGCGCCGCTGCGCGAGCTGCAAGGAAGGATCTTCGATCGCAGTCGCGTCGCCGTGACGATCGATCGCGTCGTGCAGCGCCTGCGTGAGGCCGGGTATGCGCGAGCCGAGCGTGGGACAGACACAATCCGCATCGACACCGCAAGAGCAAGCGTCACGATGACGATCGGCTTCGTTCCCGGCCGGCAGGCGACGTTGGGCGACATCAATGTAGAGATTGAAGGCCTGGGCGACGATCCGGCCACGGTCGATTCCGTGGAAGTCATGCGACTGGTCGAACTCCGGTCGGGACAGCGGTTCCGCGCCACGTCGATCGTCGACGCACAGCGTGATCTTTACCGGAGCGAGGCGTTCCGGTTTGTGCTGATCGACACGCAACCGCCGAAGCCCGGCCAGTCGGACACCACCATCAATCTCCGCATTCGCCTCGCGGAGGCGCGTACCCGATACGCACGGGCTGGTCTTGGCTGGGCAACACTCGACTGCGTGCGTCTCCAGGGGCGCGTCGTGGATCGAAGCTTCCTCGGCGTCGGTCGGCGCGCCGAACTCAATGTGCGGATGTCCAAGATCGGCCGAGGCGACCCGGCCGACTTCGCGCCGGGCATCTGCTCGCCCACAGTGCGCGAAGACTCGGTTGCCAGCGTGAAACTCAACTACTACGCTGGCATCTCACTCTCCGACACGCGCCTGTTCGGCGCGGAAATCGTGCCGTCGCTGACCATTTACAGCGAACGTCGGGGCGAACCGTTCACGTACCTTCGCGAGACGGACATAGGTTCGGTGATCGAGCTTACTCGCCAACTCACGCGGCGCAGTATCGCCACGGTCGGGCTGCAGTACGAGAACGGTCGCACCTCCACGGATCCCGCCGAATCCTGCCTGCGTTTCGCGCAGTGCCGCCCTGAAGACTACGCGCTATCGCAATTCGGTCGAGGTGTGGGCATCGTCAGCACAGCGGTCACCTATGATCGGACCGACGACCTGGTGAATCCGTCGGCGGGCATCCGGGGCCGGACGGAACTTCGCGCGGGGCAGACCACGTCCGAGATCGTATCGTCGCTGGTGTTCTACCGCGCAACAGGCGAAGGGGCCATCTACCGGCCCCTTGGTGGTGGCGTGTTCGCAGCACGGTTGCAACTCTCTCGTGCCTTCGCACCGCGCGCGCAACTCGTCGACGGGTCGCCACTGCTTCCGCAGCAGGAACGACTGTATGCGGGCGGCCAGAACTCCGTGCGTGGCTTTCAGCAGAATCTTCTGGGCCCGATCATCTACGTCGTCGACAGTGTGCGTACCCGCACGCTTCCGGGCGGCGGACAAGTGTTCGAGGTGAATCCCAACGTCGATCCGCGCGATGCAGTCAGCCGCGCCGTTCCGCGCGGGGGCACCGCGCTCGCGGTGGCGAACCTCGAGTACCGTCACACGCTGCCCGGGGTGTCCAATCTTTTTCAAATCGCAACCTTCGTGGACGTCGGCAACGTGTGGGAAACGCAAGCCGGGGGATTCAGGCGCGGCGACGTTCGTGCAACCCCGGGTATCGGCCTGCGTCTCGGCACGCCGCTTGGCCCCTTTCGCCTCGATATCGGGTATCAGCCCTATCCTCCCCGTGCCGGTCGCGCACTGTACTTTCCGCCCCGCGGAGCAGAGGGGGCAGGGGCCATCTACTGCGCCAGTCCGGGAAATACTGTGGCGATCGAGCGTCTGGGTGACAACACGATTTTCAGCTGTCCGGAATCGTATCGGCCGCCGCCGCGTGGCGTACTGTCGCGCCTTGTCTTTCACTTTGGCCTGGGACAGGCGTTTTGATGGCGCGATCACGCGGCCTGTGGGTGCTTGCTGGAGTGGTGGGGACGGTCATCGGACTGGTGTTCGCCTACATGGTCGCGACCGGAACGGATGCAGGCCGCAGCTGGTTGCTCTCCGCGATGCTCGGTCGAGCCTCGGGCGTCTTCAAGGGTCGCGGCACGCTCAGCGTCGGCCGGCTTCGCGTCATCAGTCCAAGCTATGTGAAAGCGGAGAACGTGGCGCTCCTCGACAGTGCCGGTGTTCCCGTGGTCCATGCAGAGTTTTTGGAAGGCCGGCTCAACGCGCGTGGGCTTTTCAGCAAGGCGATCCACATCCGGTCGCTGGCACTGCGCAACGTGCGCATGGACTTCCGGCAGGATTTCAAGGGTCCGTTCAACATCAAGTACATCATCTCCGGTGACACGTCGAAGGGACCGAGCAAGGGTCCCGGTTTCGGTGATGATATCCGGATCGATACGCTGCACCTGACCAACGGTGTGCTCACGCTGATTTCGCCGTGGTCGCCAAACGCCGTCTTCACAGGGAGCGCGCGCGATAGCGTGATCATGGTGCGCGACAGCCTGCACGACATCACGCGCACCCCGCTCGGGCTGCGGCAGCGCCGCGTCGTGACGCTCGATCGCGTGATGGCGCGTGACGCAGTCATCACTGATCCCAAGAAGGGGCCGGCGTCGATGCGCATCGACACACTGCGCGGCCGCGTGAGCGATCCACCAGTCGTGATCGCCGCGGTATCAGGTGGCATTCGATGGACGGGAGACTCACTCAAGTTCGAATTCCCCGAGATCCGCCTGCCCGCATCGTCGGGGAGTGCGATCGGCGCAATCTCGTGGAATCAGCCCGGGCCATTGCACTATGACGCCCTGGTTCAGGTGAAAGCCGGGCTGTCCGATCTCGGTTGGATCTGGAACGTGTTGCCGAGCAGTGGGGGAGGCACGGCAACCGTGCGAATGCGCACGCTGGCGAGTGCCGACGACGCCGAGTACACGCTGTCCGCGCTCGACGTGTCGACGATGGAGTCCCGAGTCACGGGCGACATCAGTGTGGTCACCCGGCCAGCCTCGCTCGAGCTGCGCGGCGTTGACTTGTCGTTTGCGCCCCTCGGCAGCGAGCTGCTTCGCCGGTTGTCGTACGACGCTCTCCCGCCGGAGGTGCGCGGCGTCTTTACCGGTCGTCTCGTCGCCCCAGACGGTGGACCGCTCACGGCTTTCAAGATCGGGACGCTGGATGCGCGCTTTGTGGATTCGAACGTACCGGGGGCCGTGTCGGGCGCACGACTGAGCGGATTGGTCTCGCTCGGTTCGAGTCCGGCGGCGTGGAACGCGCGTGTCGACGACGCTAGAATCGATCTTCGCAGTATGCGTGCGCTGCTCCCCGACGCACCCGCGGTGGATGGAACGCTCGCGGGCGCGTTGCGGATCACTTCCGCGGATCTTCGCGCCGCCGATGTGACGGGACTCGCACTGACGTGGACGGACGGAGCGGGGAACGTTTCGCGCGTCACTGGTAGCGCGCGCATGCGCTACGCGGACAGTGACCCCGCCATGACGCTCGACCTCTCGCTCGACCCGCTCTCCATGCGGGCGTTGGCGCGCATCGACACGACGATCCCGCTGCGCAGTGCGCTCGCGGGCCGCGTAGAGGCCCGCGGGACCCTGTCGGCGCTGACCTGGAGTGCGCGCGTTGCTGCCGACACTGCAGGCTCCATGGCCTTCGCTGGAACTGCATCGGTGCGCCAGCCCGCCTGGAGCGTGGCCGCGAGCGGTATCATCGACAACTTCGACGTGCGCACGTGGTTCGGTAGCGACGCCACGACACCCTCCACGTCGCTCGACGGCAACATCGGCCTGACTGCGAACGGTACACGTGATAGCACCGGCATCGAGGTTGCCGCTGGAACCGCGAGCGTGGTGCTGGTACAGGAGGGGGGCCCCGCGCGCCCGGCGTTCGACCTGCTTGCAAGTGGAGCGCTCGATGCGCACCGCTACATCGTGGACTCCGCGGCGGCACTCCTTGGTGGCGTGCGATTTACCGCTCGGGGAGCACTCGCTCGCGATTCGACGCGGGTCGATACGCTCAACGTGGCGGCGAGCGCGGATTCGCTGGAGGCGATTCGACCGGAGCTGGCACGGCTCGCTGCCATGCTCGAACCCGTCGATAGCGCGGTTGCGAAGACGTTCCGGGGTATTGCGGGCGACACGCTGCGTGGCGACTTCTCTCTTGCCGGTCCGCTCTTTGGCGCAATCAACGCATTCGACGCAACACTGGCGCTGAGCGTTCGCGAAGGGCAGGTCGGCGCAATTCGCGTTGGCCGGATTTTCGGCTCCGCCCGTGCGACAGACGTGTTGCGGCGTCCGTTCTTCGAGGCGGCAGCGACGGCCGACGAAGTTTCGGGCATCGGCGCCATCAGGGTGTCGACGGCGGAGTTCCGTCTGCAGCAGGCCAGTCCCGACAGCGGCCGGTTGGTGCTGGACGTCAGTGCGCAGGATACGTCGCACCTGGTCGTACGCGGTGGATACTTTCGCACCGATTCGGTGTTCCGCCTCGACATGGATTCGCTTCGCTTCACATCCGGGAGTGCGATCTGGCGCAACGTCGGTCGCATTCGCGTGGTCAGCGATGCGACCGGCGTCCGGGTGGACAGCACCGTCATCCGTTCGTCGGAACGTGGGGCGCTTGCGCTGGTCGCGAATCTCCCGTCCGAAGGCCCGGTGACCGCCAACGTGGAGCTCACGGCATTCCCGATCGGCACCGCGACTGCATTCACGCTCGGCACGCCGCTCTTCGCGGGTTCGCTGACCGGCCAGGTCCGTGTGAATGGGACGCGGGTCTCACCACTCATCGAGTGGGGGCTTCGCGCCGATTCCCTCGGCATGAACGGCAATTTTCTGCCGCGAATCACGAGCGAGGGCACATACGCGGAGCGGCGTCTCGTCGCGCGTGCGCTGCTCACGGATTCGGCCGGTGGCTCAGTGCGCGCCGAGGCGAGAGTGCCGGTCGATCTGGCGCTGCAATCGGTGGAGAAGCGCCTCCTCTCCGATGCAGTCGACGCCGAGATTCTGGCCGATTCGTTGCGGCTCAACTCGCTGGGCTTCGCGGTGACTGGCGTCAGTCGCCCGCGCGGGACGCTCGGTGGTCGGATGGCGCTGACGGGCACCATGGATCGCCCGATCGCCACCGGCACGATGCGTGTCGAAGGTCTCGGTGCCACATTCGACGACCTGGGCATCGACATGTATGGTGGGCGCATGGTGGTGCGCGCCGCGGAAGATTCGCTGATTCTCGAGAGCTTCCGCATCAACAGCGGCGGGCCGCTCGATTCGATCGGCGCCAGTGGCGCGGTGCGTTTCGCCAAGGGAACACCGGCGACCATGCGGGCGCGGGTCACGGCCAACAACATGGTGATGGCGCGCATGCGCGACGGCACCAACGTCGACGTCAGCGGCAACCTGCAGCTGGTCGGCCCCTTGCGGCTGCCGGAGTTGAGCGGGTCGCTCTTCGTGCCGCGGGCAAACATCGTGACCGATCCACTCGGGGCACGCAATGCACTCGACCTCAAGTCGGCGGCGGCGCGGGAGCTGCTCGGGGCCGACGAGATACCCATCGCCGTGGCGTCGACCGAGTCGTTCGCGTCGCTGGGACGATTCTTCACCGTGTCGAATGCGCGCGTCGATCTCGGAGACGAGGTGTGGGTGCGCACGCCGGAAGCGAACCTGCGTGTGACTGGTGGGCTGAACATTCGGTCGGCTTCCGGCAATCGCCTTGCGCTCGAAGGCGAAGTGAACGCGAATCGCGGGCAATACCGGCTCGACCTCGGCGTCGTGAACCGCAGCTTTACCGTCGACTCCGGACGCGTGCGTTTCTATGGCACCGACGCGATCGAACCGACGCTCGACATCAGTGCCACGAACGTCGTGCGCCGCAGCGAAGGCGAAGAGATTCCGATTCGGGTGCACATCGGTGGCACACTGTCCCAGCCGACGCTTACGCTGTCGAGCAGCTCGCCGACCTATGCGGCCGCACCGGAATCCGAGATCATTTCGCTGCTGATCTTCGGCGAGCCGACCTTTGCCCTGAGCAACGACAATCAGAGCACTGTGCGTGCGGTGACCGGTGTTCTGGCTCCATCCGCAGGGGGATTCGTGGAGGGTGCCCTGCAGCGATTGGTACCCGGATTCAACACCGTCCAGGTGAACACGGCCAGCGGTCAGCAGGACGAGCTCAACGCGTTGTCGCTGCTGGACAACCTGAGCATCACCGCCGGCAAGCAGATCGGCGACCGCGCATTTCTCCGACTGAACACCGGGGTGTGCCGGGGGACGGCCGCTGCGTCACGTGGCACGGGTCTCTATTACGGCATCGCTGTGGAGTATCGCCTGGCGACCAGCTTGCTGGCGCAGCTCGGGTACGATCCGGGCGCCGCGCCGTGCGTGCAGACGAACAATCAGAATGGGCGCACTCGTATGCAGTTCGGCTTCGACCTGTTCCGCGAGTGGATCTTCTAGGGAAACCACTCCTGCCACTGGGCCGCCGCCGCAGCGCGCATGTCTCGGCCGGTTCGGGAGAGGATGGCAGCGGCACCGCCCGCGACCGCACCAAAGGTTGCCGCCCACGCGACTACGGGATCATTGGCATCGTGGCCCAGCAGTGTCAGCAGCAACTCCTTGCGCAGGCGCATGACAACGGGAGAAGCGACGCGGATGCTGTTGAAATTGCGGTCGTAGCGGGCGCCCACGCCTTCGATGAGTGCAGCGGTGCGGGCGAAGTACACCAGTTCGCCCGGCAGCACGATCGGCCAGTCGAACAGTTCGCGCATCACGCGCTCGGCGAGCACGCGCGTTCGTTCCCCCATCGGCGATTGCGTGTACGCGATGTCGAGCAGCACGTCGACCAGATTGCGCATGGTCGCGCGCGGTGTCCCTGGTGCCACCAGCCCCAGTGCGAAGAAGCCGTCCGTCGTGGCGTCGGCATCGCGCCGGACTGCCGCGACGATGGTGTCGAACAGCTTCTTGCGAATGTCGACGTCAACTTCGATCACCATGCCGAAGTCCAGCAGGATGATGCGCCCTAGATCGTCGACGAGCAGGTTGCCCGGGTGCGGGTCGGCGTGAAATACGCCGTCGCGCAGCATCATGCGCGCGTAGCTTTCGATGAGCGTCTCGACCAGCGCATTGGGCGACACGTTGCCGCTGGCCACACGTTCCTGCAGCAGGTCGATGCGCGTGCCCTGCATGAACTCCAGCACGAGCACGTCGTGTCGGGTGAGCTCGGCCTCGACGCGCGGAATGCGGAGCCGCGGTTCATCGCGGAACCGCTCGCGCATGCGCGTGCACTGCATACCCTCCCGCACAAAGTCCATTTCCTCCCGCACGTGCAATGCGAATTCGTCCAGCACGACGCGGAAGCCGAGCACGTGGTGATGCGGAAAGCGTGCGTAGACGTAGTCCACGATGCGCCGCGCGATGCGCACGTCACGGTCGACTACCGCTGCGACACCGGGGCGGAGCACCTTCACGACCACGTCTCGCTCCTGATAGCGTGCGCGATGCACCTGTCCCAACGACCCAGCGGCCAGCGGCACGGGATCGAGATCGTCGAGCACGCTTTCCGGCGGCTGGCCCCAGGCCCGGGCAAGCGTATCGTTCACCGCGCTCCACGGTACGGGTGGCACGCGGTCCGTCAGCGTGCCCAGCTGCGAGAGATAGGGTTCCGCAATGAGATCGGAGCGCGACGCGAGGATCTGCGCCATCTTTACGAACGCCGGTCCGAGTGCGGCGAGCTGGCGCACCATGGAGCGGGCTCGCGCCAGGTGGAAGGCGTTAGACCGCTCGAGTGGCGCGCCCCACCAGATCCACCGGCGGTAGTCGCGCCGAAGCGACACCGCTATCGGAAGCAGACGCGCGACGATGACCGTCAACCGCCAGAGATCGCCGGGCGTAGTAGCGCCGGGCGTAGTAGCGGCGGGCGCACCAGCCTCTATCTCGCTAGCGCGCGGCACGTACGATCGCATCGGCGTCGATCCCGACCATGGTGGCGCTCGCCTGCCACAATGCCTCGCCCAGATCGAGATCCCGTGCCGCGCGCGACGGGTCGCGTCGACGCCGTTTCACCCAATAGTCGCCACTCGTCGCTGTCGCTTCGTTTGCGCCGGCGAGCCAGACCAACGTGTCGGCGCCCGCATCCGCATCGATCGACACGACGTCCATGAGCCGGCGCATGAAGCGACCGGTCGCACCATTGTTGGTCGCGAACCGCGTCGTCACCACGCCGGGGTGCAGCGCATGTGTGACGGCTCGCGCCGGATCGAGGCGACGCGCCAGCGCCCGTGTGAAGAGAATGTTGCACAGCTTGGAATTCGCGTAGGCACGCCATCCCGAGAAACCGCGCGTCATCTGCAGGTCGGTGGTGTCGAGCCGCGCATTCTCGTGCGCACGACTCGAAACGTTCAAGATGCGCGCTGGCGCCCCGAGCGCGGAGGCAGCGGAGAGGTGATCGATGAGCAGCAGCGTCAACGTGAAGTATCCCAGATGATTGAGCGCGAATGTGCGCTCGAATCCATCATTGGTTACCCCATACTCCAGAAAGATCGCCCCGGCATTGTTCGCCAGCACGTCGATGCGCGGGTGCGCCCGCCGCAGGCGGTCGGCCAGATCGCGAACGGAGTCGAGTCGTGAGAGGTCGGCGATCTCCCACGTTATGGTCCGCCGGCCGGCCGCCGACATGATGGCGGACGCCGCCGCAGCTGTTTTCGCCTCGTTGCGTCCAACCATCACGACCGATGCACCGCGTTCGACGAGCGCCCGAACCGCCGCGCGACCGATGCCATCGCTCGCCCCGGTCACGACGACCGTCGTGCCTTCCATCGACCGGGGGGTGCCGTCGGAATCGTGTGTATGGGCCATGTAGGAACGTGACATCATTCGCCGGTGAACGCGGGGGTTCGGCCCGCCGTGCCCTGTGGTTTCAATGGACGTAGGGCGCGCGGTCAACGGTTGCGTCTGGCGGCCGGGACCAGCGAATGTCTCTTCACGCCCCTAGATTGTACCGGCCATGACGGTCACTCCATTGCACGCCGCCCGCTCGGCTCCGCGCCCGGGTGTCCCACCGGTCGCCGACAAGCCGGGCCCGGCGCCGGAACGCTCGGCGGACGATGCGCCACTGCGCAACCCTGGCACCACGCTCGATCTCGACCTCGTTCGGGAAACGCGCGTCAATCGTAGCGCGGTAGAGCGGCGAGTTGCGTCGCTTCCGGGCCGGCGCACCGTCAAGAAGGAGTGGCAGGCAGCATGGCTCCTTCGCGCCGTCACCGTCATGGATCTCACGACGCTGGCGGGCGACGATACGCCGGGGAACGTGCGCCGGCTCTGTGCGAAGGCGCGTCACCCCTTCAAACCGGAAATCGTGCGCGCACTCGGTGTCGAGGATCTGGGAATCACCGTGGGCGCAGTGTGCGTCTACCACCAGTATGTCGCGACTGCAGTCGACGCACTCGAGGGGTCGGGAATTCCCGTTGCCGCCGTGTCCACGGGTTTCCCAGCGGGCTTGTCACCGGTGGAGCAGCGGATCGCGGAGATCCGCGCCTCCGTCGCTGCCGGCGCTTCGGAAATCGACATCGTGATTACCCGTGCCCACGTGCTGACCGGTAACTGGCAGGCCCTGTACGATGAAGTGAAGTCGTTCCGCGAAGCGTGTGGCGACGCGCACATCAAGGCGATCCTCGGGGTTGGTGAGTTGGCGACGCTCACGAACGTCGCGCGCGCGAGTCTCGTCGCGATGATGGCCGGCGCGGACTTCATCAAGACGAGCACCGGAAAGGAAGCGGCGAACGCGACGCTGCCGGTGGGCCTGGTGATGACGCGCATGATCAGGGAGTTCGGCGAGCGGTACGGGCACGAGATCGGGTTCAAGCCCGCAGGCGGGATACGATCCGCGAAGCAGGCGCTCGACTGGCTCATCCTGATGAAGGAGGAACTGGGCGAACGCTGGCTGCGCCTGCATCTCTTCAGGTTCGGTGCGAGTGGGCTCCTGACCGACGTGGAACGACAGCTCGAACATTTCGTGACCGGCCGCTATGCGGCGGCTCACCGCCAGCCCATGGTCTGACCGATGGCCACTACGACCAAGCCCACTGCGAGGACTTCCGCGATCGAAAGCAGCGCATCCTCCGTGCGCGCGATCTTCGAGACGATGAGCTACGGACCTGCACCCGAAAGCGATGCACCGGCCCGCGCGTGGCTGGCGGCGCGTGGGGCGCGATTCGGTCACTACATCGGCGGAGCGTGGACATCGCCTGACGCTGGCGAATCATTCAGCGTGCAGGATCCTTCCACGGGACGCGACATCGCGACAGTGGCGCAGGGCACGACTGCAGACGTGGCTCGCGCCGTTGCGGCAGCGCGCAGCGCGCTTCCCGCGTGGCAGGCGCTCGACGGTCATGCGCGCGCCCGGTGGCTCTATGCGATTGCTCGCGGGGTGCAGAAGCACTCGCGCGACTTCGCGGTGCTGGAGTCGCTCGACAATGGCAAGCCGATTCGCGAGACGCGCGACATCGATGTCCCGCTCGTCGCGCGCCATTTCTACCACCATGCGGGTTGGGCGCAGCTGCTCGACAGCGAGTTTCCCGCGCATCACGCGTACGGCGTGGTCGGGCAGGTGATCCCTTGGAACTTCCCGCTGCTCATGCTGGCGTGGAAGGTCGCGCCCGCGCTCGCAGCCGGTAATACTGTCGTGCTCAAGCCAGCGGAGTACACACCGCTCACCGCGATCCGCTTCGCGGAGCTTCTGCACGATATCGGGTTGCCCGCTGGCGTCTTCAACCTCGTACTCGGCGACGGACGCACCGGCGCCGCGATCGTCGATCATCCTGACGTCGACAAGATCGCGTTCACGGGCAGCACCGATGTCGGGCGGGCGATTCGCAAGGCGACGGCTGGTTCGGGCAAGGGGCTCTCCCTGGAGCTGGGCGGCAAGAGCCCGTTCATCGTCTTCGAGGATGCAGATCTCGACAGCGTGGTCGAGGGCGTCGTCGACGCCATCTGGTTCAACCAGGGGCAAGTCTGCTGCGCCGGATCGCGCTTGCTCGTGCAGGAAGGCATCGCCGACAGGCTCGTGGCCAAGCTGCGCGACCGGATGGAGCGGCTGCGGGTCGGTGCGCCGCTCGACAAGGCGATCGACATGGGGGCAATCGTTGCCCCGGTCCAACTGGAGCGCATTCGCGAGCTCGTTACGCAGGGTGTGAGCGACGGCGCGACCTGCTGGCAGCCGTCGTGGGCATGCCCGACCGATGGCTGGTTTCATCCGCCGACGCTGTTCACCAACGTCGCACCGTCGGCGACCATTGCGCAGGTGGAGATTTTCGGGCCGGTGCTCGTCACGATGACCTTCCGCACCCCCGAAGAAGCCGTCGCGCTCGCGAACAACACCCCGTTCGGGCTCGCGTCGAGCGTGTGGAGCGAGAACATCAATCTCGCGCTCGACATCGCGCCGAAGATCAAGTCCGGCGTGGTGTGGATCAACAGCACGAATCTGTTCGACGCATCGGTCGGATTCGGCGGCTACCGCGAATCCGGTTTCGGCCGTGAAGGTGGCCGTGAAGGCATGTGGGAATACCTCAAGCCGACCTACGCGCAGACAGCAGCGCCGTCTCCGATTTTTGCCGATGCCGCTCCGGCCGGCGCGATCGATGCCGATGACGACGCGACGTCTACCGGTACGCCTGCGGGTGCTCCTGCTGGCACGCTGCCCGCGATCGATCGCACGCCGAAACTGTTCGTCGGCGGAAAGCAGGCGCGACCCGATTCTGGTTACACGCGTATCGTGCGCAACATCGGCGGGGTCTCGGTCGGGGAAGTTGGCGACGGCAACCGCAAGGACATTCGCAACGCCGTCGAGGCGGCGCATGCCG
>DASQZA010000298.1:0-3911 GCA_035638935.1 Gemmatimonas sp.
TTTCTCTCACCGTGACTTTCGTGTCCACATCGTATTGCCGTGCCACCCTGGCCGCACTTCGACTTGCCGCTGTCGCTGTTTTCACGACTGCGTGCGAAACGCCGGTTCAGCCACTCGTCTACCGCGTGCCCGACCTCCTGTACGACACGAGCACCGAGGCCGCCACACCGACGTACCTGTGGAGCAACACGAGCGACGCGTATCTCATGCAGATGCGGTCGAGACATGGCTTGGCCGAGATCGCGGGGGGTAACACGACTCTCGCGAAAATCGTCGCGGTAACCCGCTGGACGCATGGACGATTCAAGCACGACGGAAGCAATGCGTCTCGGTTCGCCGACCCGATGGGAATTCTCGACGAGGCGGCTCAGGGGAAGCGCATGCGTTGCGTCGAATACGCCGCGGTCGTGTCGGGCGCGCTGACAAGCGTGGGCATCCCGGCGCGGAGCGTATGGCTCCTTCTCGCGGATGAAGCGACGAGGGGGGACGCTGTCGCACATGTGGTGGCGGAGGCGTGGGTCGCAGAGCTCGGGCGCTGGGTGATGGTCGACGCCCAATGGGACGCGATCCCGACCGTCGACGGCATACCCGTCAGTGTGCTCGAACTGCAACGTGCGCTCGCGCGACGCGACCCGCGCGCTCAGGTGTTGACGTCATCCGGGACGAGCAGCACCTCCTATCTGGCGTGGGTTGCGCCGTATCTGCACTACTTGCTGTCTCCGGTCGATGCTCGGGTCGGCGTGACGCGCGCGCCGGGCTACGTAATTCTTGCTCCCTCCGGGGACCGATCCTTGGCGAACAAATATCCTCCTCCGTCGCTGATCACCCATCACATCCGGACGTTCTACCCCCAGCTGTGACGTGACCTGTCCCGTCGCTGCGCGAGAGAACCAGGTTCGACCCACCTGACTCGCGACCGCGTCGCTATCGACGCTGACCCCAACGCGGGCGTACGGCGTCGGAGACTTTTCCCACGCCCAGCGCCGCAATGCGTCAGTAGCTCACCCTGCAACATTCTTTCAATCCTCCGGTAGAGCAGACGCATGCGCCTCACAACTACCGTCGTAGTCGTATCGTTGAGCGTGAGTCAGTCGGTGTCGGCACAGGCACGTCCGCCGATGGACACGTTGACGCGTCTCGCTCGCATCGACAGCGCCCATCGAGACCTCGGAAGGCGGCACGGAACGACGACGTGGCCCGGCTTCCGCCCGGATACCATTCCGACCGTCTTCGTCCTGCCCGGTCGCGGCCGCGCGTTGTTCGGCTGGCCCGCCGGTACTCGAAGCCCGAGCGGTTACGAGTCGATCCCGGGACATGCAAACGCTTACTGGCAGCGCGACACGACGCTGGGTGCGGCGAGTACCGCAGTTACCGTCGACGGACATCCCACGGCACAAGTCGTCGCACGGGATCTCGACCCGGTCGCGCTGACCGCGACTGCACAGCATGAAGCATTTCACGCCTTCGCCGGCGTGCTCCGCCGCGATGACCGGCGCTTCGGAACCGGAGAGAATGCGTTCGACGTCGCCTCGTACCCGATCTTCGACGCGGACAACGAAGCGCTCTTCGCTCTCGAGGGAGAAGCCCTCCGCGCTGCGCTGGTGGCACAGTCCCCAGCGCGCCGACGCGCGCTGGCTCGGCATGCGAGTGCCATTCGCCGCACACGTCATGAGCGTCTGGCGCCGGAGTTTGCCGAGTTCGACGACGCGAGCGAGATGAACGAGGGGCTCGCCCAGTACGCGTACCACGAAGCGTTGCGTCACCTCGCCGCCAACGGCCCGGTCGTCTGGCGGCGCGAGGCCTCCGTGCAGTTATCCGAGGAGCAACAGCGGCTCGGCACAATCACCGAAGACGTGACCCAGTCCTTCCGGCTTCGCTATTACCTCACTGGCGCGGGCATGGCTCGCCTGCTCGACCTGCTCGACGGTCCCGCGTGGAAGTCCACGTTCCTCGCACGCAACTGGACACTGCAGACCGCGCTTGCCCATGCGTCCGGCCTCGACGCACCGCTCCGTGCGACGATGGACACGCTACGCCGCGCGTCCACCTTTGCCGCTGCGACATCGCGCACCGATGCGCGCCTACGAGCACTCCGTGAGCTTCGGCAGATACAAGCCGACAGCGTGCTCCGGGGGCCCGGGCTCCTGCTCGTACTCGCCGCAGACTCCCTGCCGTCGCGCGACTTCAACAGCTGCAGCTTCGATCCGCAGAACCTGCTGCAAGTCACGCCTCGGATTCGCATCCACACGCGCTGGTGGCGCCCGTGCGGGGGCGCCGGGCTCAACGCGGAATTCAATGTGCCTTCCGTACACGACGCCGATGCGGGCACGATTCGCGCACGTATCGGCGATACGGATAGCGTGCGAATCTCGATTGGCGACGCCCCCCGGACGCTCTCACGAGGAGAGACCGTCCTCGGAGCCGAGCGAATCGTCGTGATCACTCCACGAGTCTCGATGCGGGTCAACCGTGCCGATATCATGCGTCGTGGCGATACGCTGCTGGTGCGCCCGCGCCCGTAGACGACTCGATGCGTCCGGACACTCCTGCGGTTCCCTGACTGCATGCAGTTGGAGTTGCATGCGCGACCGATGCGCTCAGGCACCGCGATCTGCACCGCCGCTGCCGGGACTACTACCGCCGAACCTTGCTGCCTGCCGGACGCCGTCGAGCGCTCCCAAGAGCCTGGCGCACCCAACGCCAAAGACGAGCGCGTTCACCACCAACCCGCCAGCCAGCACCGCCGATCGACGTTCGCTCGCATCGAAGCTCTCCCAGCGCGCGTGCACCACGCGTGGCCAGCCGCGAGCGATCTCGGTCCCCATACCGGAGTGTCGGCGGCTCACGAGGAGCGCGCTGCTGGCGGCCGCCAGGCACCCGAAGAGCAGCGCGCGCGTAAGCAATCGATTGCGAGTGCGATCGGGCACGCGGCGCACGACCGCCCATGACAGTGCCGACAGCACGAGCAGCGCCGTCGACAGCGAAGCGAGTGCGGGCCGGGCCGCTGCAGTTATGTCAACCATCGGGGCATGTTACGGGGAGACTCCGCCGCCACCGCCGTGCCGGACGCCCGCAACGTCTCGATCCAAAATCGCGCCGCGGGCTCGTGGTAGGCACGTCATAGGCATGTGTTGGTACGCGAGGCGTGTCACGCGCTTACGGGCCGCGCGGTGGCTTTGCCCGCCGACGCGCCGACTGCTCGACCTCCGCCCACGTGCCCATGCGCCCGTGCACACCGATCACCTGCTCCACGGAGACGCCCGCATCACGTAGTGCATGCATCATGGCCGTCGTGACCGGGAATGCGGGCGGCACCGCGCCGCGCTCGGGAATGTAGAAGAGGTCGCCCTGCAGCAGTGCACGCGCCGCCGGCACGTGATACGCCACGTTCCCGTCGGCGTGCTCGTTCGGCACCGGGATCGCGTCGACGCGCGACTCCCCGTCGCCGAACGTGCGTCGTGCACGCACGGCTTCGAAAGTCACACGCGCGCGCAACGAGTCAGGAAGCTGCCGACGTAGCGCCTCCTCGAGGCCAGCGCCTACGACGACCACCGCGCCACGTGCGACGTAAGGCCCGAGCCCGCCGACATGATCGTTGTGATGATGGGTGACAAAGACATGTGTCACCGGCTTGCCGCGCAACTCGCACACAACCGCTCATTCCATCGCGCTCACATGGGGGGTCGCAATGCTCCTCGCTTCCGCGTCGATGCGCACAGTGGTGCTCGCCAGGGAGCGCACCGTGCCCGTACTGAAAACTTGCCTCGGATAATCGGGGGTGGGAAGACGTCGGTTTCGACGAGCATGGTGGCAGCGCGCCCCCGGGATCTGCATTTGGTGAGCGGCATCATTGGTGATACCGCGCCCGAAGGAAGTCGACACTGGCGCTTCGGTCCGCCGATGGGCGTCGG
>DASQZA010000299.1:0-15407 GCA_035638935.1 Gemmatimonas sp.
CGCGACGAGCGGATCGAGTCGTGAGTCTGGAATGAGCAGCGGGGCTGACTGCGCGACGACATGCTGACAGAACGAACGACTCAGGGGCGTACTGCGCTCATCGGCGGCTGGCCCGGTCAGCCCAGTCAGCCCGGCGAACCATTGCCGATGTGCGTCGACGAGGCTGACGAGCGCAACCGGCGCGCTGAGCACCCGTGCCGCAATGCGCGTCAGCCCATCGAGCGTCGGCGAGGGCGGAGCATCGACCAAGTCGGTCGCGGCGAGCGCGGAGAGGCGAGAGTCCGCCGGAAGCCGTGGTTGCATGGGGAGGAGGGGGAGAGCTGTCGCAGCGGCAACGGATTATCGGGCCAGACGTGTCGGAATCGTCCGTGACGTGGCATCGTCGCCTGCTACGAATGCACCCCTGTGCAATAATGTGCATAGGTGCGCCGTAGCTTGTTACATCGGTGTTTTCAATGGAGACGATGGTTCCAAGCTACCGCAACCTCAGTTGCAAATTCATCCGCGCCAGCCTTCATGCATTCCAAATTACGGACTATCTGAGCAGGTCGCACATCGGCCGCATTGTCGACCGGTCTGTGTCAATGCCGGCACACAACGGGCCCGCTGCCCATCGCAGCTAGTGGTGCGAATGCGCCCCCGCAGTCGCACCTTTCGCGATCATCAGGTGATGCGCCGTGTGGTGATCGCCCCACGACAACAGACCAATCATCCCCAGTCCACGAATGCGTGCGACATCCGCAGCATCTCCGGGATTCTTCGCCACCACAGTGAATCGGACACCGCCCTGAATCGCGGTGGCGGTCGCCCGCCACGCACTGGTCGACTCGAGCATCGGCGCGTGTGCGGTCAGCATTCGGAGCGCGGACGCGGCCACAGCTGCATCACCGGTAACGTCCATGGTGAGCCCGCCGGCGACGGTCGACTGCTTCACGCGCGCGCGCATCGTGACGGCATCCATGTCGATGAGATGCTGGCGCAGCGCCTCCAGATTCACCTTCGTCCAATCGGTCGTCGAGTCGCTCTCGAGCAACTTTACGATTTCCTGCATCGCGGCAAACGCTGCTTGTCCACCCTGTGTGGCCCGAGCCGCCGCTGACGGACGCTCGTGATCCGGCGCGTGCACCATGCGGCCCGGCTGCGCATGGAGAGGGGCCGCCAGTAGTGACAGAGCAATCGAGGCCACGCCCGCTGAGCCCAGATATCGCATTGCAAACTCGCTGAATAAGTTTCGAGGATGGTGACTGACGCGCCCGATGCAGTCACCGGTCGCAGCATTCGCGTCTTTTGAGACTATTGCTGCAATCCTCTCGACGCTGGGACTGAAGTCACACTGCCGATGGTCGCGCCCCCGCATGATGTGCCCAGCCATCGCGACATGCTCGCGACCGCGGCCGCGACCGTGTTCGCGTCCCTGTCCGAAATCGCCCGACAGCGCTTGATCACCGCGGGTAACCTGCGAGACTTCGCCGCCGGCGCCACGCTGTTCCGCACTGGCGATCCACCCCCGGGTCTCTTCATCGTGCTATCGGGCCAAGTGCGTGTGCTGCGCTCCCGGGATGGACGGCAGCGAGTCATGCATTCCGAGGGGCCCGGCGGAACACTGGGCGAGGTGCCGCTCTTCGAAGGCGGTACCATGCCCGCCACTGCGGAAGCGGTCACCGACGTGTGCTGTCTCGTCATTGCCAAAGACGCGCTACTGGCGATCATCCGTGACGACCCGTCGGTGGCATTGCTCTTCCTGCAACGATTGGCGGGGCGCGTGCGTGGCCTCGTCGAGCGTCTCGACAGCGCGTCGACGCAAAGTGTCGTCGGCCGCCTCGCCTCCTACGTGCTGGCCCAGGCAGCGATCAGCGAGTCGGCGTCGTTCACGCTTGGCCTCACGCAGGAGGCGCTGGCCGAAGAACTCGGAACCGTGCGCGAGGTCGTCGTGAGAGGGCTGGCCAATCTGCGTCGTGACGGCGTGATCGCGTCCGTGGGCAAGGGGCGCTACACGGTTCGAGACGCTGCCGCGCTTCGCCGTCTGGCGGAGTAGCATAAAGTCATCTCGACCGTAGATCAGTGCATTCGACGGACGTGTCTGCCTCTCAGGTAAACGTATTTTGCTGGCACAGAATAACGACGGCTTTGCTCTCTGATGGAACTGGTCAGTGACGGGAAATCGTGACGCAATCGTGGCTGAAATGCGATCAAGTGATGGCGCGCCGGGCGGATGATGAGCGGTGATGACTTCTTTCCCCTCTCGCACTGAGATTCTCATGCCGCAGCATTCATCGATCGTCGTATCCGCCGCTTTGGTCCTCCTGATCGGCTGCGCGGAGCAGCAGCCGCCCACCGCACTGGCCTCAGCGGCGATCAATGCACCGGTCGCCGCGAAGAATGGTGATGTCGTGCACGTCGGCACCGTCGGGGAATCCGGCGTTCTCTCAGTCGATGGTGCCGTCACCACTTACAACACGGGCTACGGATCCGCTGTTGCGCTCGTTCCCGGAACGAGCCGTGATTTCTATCTGCTCACCGATCGTGGCCCGAACATCGATCTCGCCGGCGGCAACAAGGGATTCGTCGCGCCGGGGTTCACGCCGCGGATCGTCCGCGCGCACCTCTCGGGCAACAAGCTGAGGATCGACGGAAGCATCCCGCTGCGGCGCGCGGATGGGACGCCGCTCACGGGGCTTCCGATCGGAGCGGGCGGGTGCGGCAGCACCGGCGAGATCGGATTCACACTGGGCACCGTGCCGGTCGCTCTGCCAGCGGACCCGAATGGCCTCGACTCCGAAGGGCTCGTGGCGCTGCCTGATGGCACCTTCTGGTTGTCCGACGAGTACGGCCCGTTCATTGCGCACTACGGCGCCGACGGCCGTGAAATTCAGCGTCTCTCGCCGTGCCCGGGTGGCGGGCTGCCACCGGTGTACCTGAAGCGCCGCCCAAACCGCGGCATGGAAGGGCTCACGATCACCCCGGACGGCAAGTGGCTCGTGGGCATCATGCAGGCGCCACTCGAGAATCCGTCGTCGACTGGTGTTCGCAACACGTCCCGCTTCACGCGCATCCTCTTCCGGAACCTGACCACGGGCGCGACGAAGGAGTACGGGTATCTCCTCGAGGACGCGACGCTGCAGGGCAACAGCGAGATCCTCGCACTGTCGGACACGCGGTTCCTCGTGCTGGAGCGCGACGGCAACTTCCTGGCGAACGCGCCGACCACGCTGTTCAAGCGGATCTACGAGGCCGACATCTCCGCGGCCACCGAGATCAGCACCCTCGGCGCGCTAGGCGCCACACCGATCCCTGCCACGGCGTCCACGGGTGCTCGAACCCTGGAACAGGCTACGGCTGCCCAGCTCGCTGCTGCCCGCATTGTCACCGCGCGCAAGACGTTGGCCGTGGACCTCGCCCTCGTGGGTTACCCACACGACAAGGCCGAAGGTCTCGCACTCGCCCCGGGTGGCATGCTGTTCGTGTCGAACGACGACGACTTCGGCATCACCTCGGGCAGCGGCTTTTCGCTCATCCAGAAGCTTTTGCCGCCGACCAACGTCGTCGACTTCGTCAGCCTCTGGCAGGTCAGGCTGCGTTGACGTCGACGTGATTCACAGCCGCTTCGTTTGACCGGTGGGGCAATACACGGAAGTCGTGTTGGGCATGGTCGCCGGACTCGCGCTGTTTCTCTACGGCGTGTCCCGGCTCGCGACCGGCATGCGCGCAGTCGCAGGCGACCGCATGCGCGGGTTGCTGGAACGAGCGACGCGCAACCGATACGCCGGGCTCGCCAGTGGCACCGTCGCGACAGCGGTGCTCGATTCATCGTCGGTGACGATCATCATGGTGATCGCGCTCGTGGATGCCGGCCTGGTATCGTTTCAAGGTTCGCTTGGCGTTATCCTAGGCGCGAATATCGGAACGACCATATCCAGCCAACTCATCGCGCTCGATATCCAGCGATACGCGCCCGTGGTGCTGGCCCTCGGTCTCGTCATCCACGTTGCCGGCCGAACCGAGAGCTGGCGACACGCCGGTGCCGCGGTCTTCGGTATCGGTCTGGTGTTCTTCGGTTTGGCGCAGATGGGGCTCGCGGTCGAGCCGTTGAAGGACAGCGCGCGATTCACGGGTTGGATGGCGAGCCTGGATAACCCGTTGCTTGGCGTCGCAGTCGGCGCCGCCGTCACGCTCGTGCTGCAGTCTTCGTCGGCCACGGTCGGCATGGCGATCACGCTGGCGTCGCAGGGGCTGCTCGCACTGCCGGGAGGCATCGCGGTCATGCTGGGTGCGGAGATCGGCACGTGCGCCGATACGTTGCTGGCTACACTGGGGCGTTCACGAGCGGCGCGACGTGCAGGCCTGTTTCACCTGCTCTTCAATATCGCGACGGTCACCGTCGGCGTGCTGCTCATCGGCCCGCTAGTGACGCTTGCGGTTCGTCTCGGCGGTGACGTGGCGCGACAGGTCGCCAACGCGCACGTGACCTTCAATGTGCTTGGCGCGCTCGCGATGATCCTGTTCCTCGCACCAGCCGGTCGCGCGTTGTGCCGCTTGGTGCCGGATCGCGACGCCGAAACAGTGCCGGCGGTCGCGATGACTGGTGACGCAAGTACTGCCTGACAGAGTTAGGCGTTCGCTGCCGGTTCGCCGCGTTCAGGCCGACCCAGCACGTCGTGCACGTACAGCATCTCGAGCAGCACCACCACCACCGCCGCGAGCGGTGCGGCCAGCGCAGCGCCAAGAATGCCGGCGACCATGACGAGCAACAGCTGCGCGACCACCGTGACTGCCGGCGGCAGCGCGACCGTCTTGCGGTCGATCACCGGACCCAGCACGTACGTTTCCACAGCCTGCACACCGGCATAGAGCAGTGCAACATAGAGCGCCGTGCGCGGACTCTGGGCGAGCCCCAATACGATGGCCGGCAGCGCTGCGAGCAGCGGCCCGATGTTCGGAATGAACGTGAGCAGCGCGGCGATGAATGCGAGCGTGAAGGCGAGCGGGATTCCGAGCAGCCACAGGCCGATGCCCGTCGCAACGCCGATGACGGTCATCGACAGCACGCGCCCGATCATCCACCACCAGAGGGTATCGGTCACGCGATCCAGCACTGCACGTGCACGCGCCTCCTTGCGCGGTGGAACGAGCGCGATCAGCCCTGATACATACGGTCGCGGCGTTGCCGCGAACGCGACGGCAAGGAACAGGATCACGACGAATGTGGTCAGCGCATCGAAGGTGCGCGACACGACTCCCGTTGCGCGGCCGACTGCCGAGCGTGCGTCCGGGAGCGCCTCTTCGAGTGTCGGTAGTTCTGCGACGAGTCGTCGACCCCAGTCCGATTGCTGCAGCCGAGCTTCAATCGCCGACGCCGCGCGAGGAATGTCCTCGCGCAATGCGTCGAACTCGGCAGCGATGGACGGCCCGCGTGTCCAGAATAGGAGCGTGACGCCCCCAAGCACCAGGACGACGACGGCCGCAAGGGCAACGCTGGTTGGAAGGCGAGTACGTTCGTGCACCCAGCGCGCGATCGTGCGAAGGAACACGCCGACGAGCACGCCAGCGAACACGAGCAGGAGCACGTCGCGCGCGTACCACGAAACGAGAACGGCGACCAGTAGCGCCACCACGGTGCCTGAATGCGCCAAGGTGCGCGCCACTGGAACCGTCATAGCGTACGCTTGACCGCCGCCGCACCACGCTTGATCAGACCCCAGACGATAAAGACCACGGCGGCGAGCACGAGCACATGCACGATGCCGCTCACGACCTTGAATACCAGCCACAGCAGTATCCAGAGGACAAGCAGGACCAACCCTATCCAGACGAATCGGTGCATCACATCTCCAGTGGAAGTCGCGTAACGCATTCGCAACGTCCGGGCCGCTGATGTGTGTGGTACTGTACATGCGACTGGCGACTTCGATGCTCGTCAGCCCTAGATTGCGCTGAGGCTCTGCCGGTTCCTTGCCGGAGCACTGCGAAGTGTGCCGAGTCAGCTGCTCAGGCACCGCGCTGCCCCTTCTACCGAAGCCATGGCCGGAATCGCGTTCGAAATCGTCGTCATCTTGCTGCTGCTCGTGCTCAATGGCGTGTTCTCCATGTCGGAAATGGCCATGGTTGCAGCCCGCAAAGTCCGGCTCGAGCATTTGGCCGAGGAGGGGGACAAGGGCGCACAAGCAGCGCTCGAGATTGCGTCGCATCCCACGAACTTCCTCTCGACGGTGCAGGTCGGAATCACGCTCATCGGCGTCCTAGCTGGCGCGTTCGGCGGCGCGGGAATCAGCGACAGGCTCGCGGCAGGCTTGCGGACGGTCGCGTGGCTCGAGCCGTACGCACAGCCGCTGGCGCTCGGACTCGTCGTCACCATCATCACGTACCTGTCGCTCATCATCGGCGAACTGGTGCCGAAGCAGTTCGCGCTCGGGCACCCGGAGCGAATCGCCTCCACGGTGTCGCGGCCGATGCGCGCAATTTCGCGCGTCGGCGCACCGCTTGTGTCGTTCCTGACTGGATCGACCAACGTGGTCTTCCGGCTCTTTGGTATCAAGGCGAACGCCGATGCCGGCGTCACCGAGCAGGACATCCGATCGATGGTCGAGCAGGGCGCGGAAACCGGAGCCGTGCAGCCCGGCGAACATCAGATCGTCGAGAATACATTCCGATTGGGTGACCGGCAGGTGGCCGCGATCATGACGCCACGCGTCGACATGTCATGGGTCGATGTTTCGGCGAGCGCGGACGAGTTGCGAGAGGAGCTCGCCAGCGGGGGTCGCGGGCGCGGTTCGCCGATTCTCGTGTGCGAAGTGGATGTCGAACACGTGCTCGGGCTCGCGTATCCAGACGACCTTCTGCAGCAGTGCCTGGGCGGCTCGCCGGTGGGATTACGCGCCGTGCTGTCCGCGCCGCTGTTCGTGCCGGAGACGATGCCCGTGCTTGCACTGCTGGAGTCGTTCCGGCGATCGCGCCAGCAGTCGGCCGTGGCACTCGACGAGTATGGTGGTGTCGCCGGCATCGTCACGCTCGACGACATCCTCGAGGCGCTCGTGGGAGAATTGCCCGCTCACGGCTCTGGCGAGGAGCTCGAGATCGTCCGGCAGCCAGATGGATCATGGCTCGTGGACGGCAGTACGGCGGTTGATGACCTCGAACCGATGATGGACCTCGATCCGCGATCTGCGGCCGACCGCCGTGGCTCGACGACCGTCGGCGGGTTGGTAATGGCGGCTATCGGACGATTGCCAAACGTCGGTGAGCACGTGGACCACAGCGGCGCGCGCTTCACGGTCGAACGCATGCAGGGCCGGCGTATCGATGCCGTGCGCATCCGGTTACTGCCGCGCGTTGCGGAACCGGGAGAGTAGGCCAGGGTGCTCGACCGTGAAATCCGCGCGGTGCGCTGCACGTCGGTGAAATCTATCGAGACATGATCGTTGCACGCCGGATGGGGTGAGCGACAGGCGTGGCGGCACTCGTCGCGGCAGATTCGTAGGCGTGACCGGTTCGGCTGACGCAGGGGCACCAATGGTATTCGTCAGCAGCGAGAATGCCGCATCGCAGCCGGAGCGGCTGGTCACGCTTCCCTGAACCGACCTCTGATGTGCACTCGCTCCGCCCTCGCCACTCTCCTTGTCGCATGCGCGCTAACGACGGCCTGCCGCGCGCCCACGGTGCGATCGTCCGTCGCCACGATGACCTTCGCGGCGCTCGATTCAAGCACCCCCCGGCCGCTCGTGATCGCGCACCGCGGCGCGAGCGGCCATCGGCCAGAGCACACGCTCGAAGCCTATGCGCTCGCCATCGAGATGGGTGCGGACTATGTCGAGCCCGATCTCGTAAGCACTCGTGACGGCGTCCTGGTTGCGCGGCACGAGAACGAAATCGGTGGGACCACAGATGTCGCGACCAAGTTTCCGGGTCGGCGTCGCACTCGCGTCGTGGACGGTGACAGCGTGTCCGGATGGTTCGTCGAGGACTTCACGTTGGCGGAAGTACGCACGTTGCGCGCGCGTGAGCGGCTGTCACAGCGCAACCACGCGTTCGATGGACAGTTCGGCATTCCGACTTTCGATGAGGTGCTCGCGCTGGTCGCCAGTAAATCCCGCGAGACACGACGCACGATTGGCGTGTATCCCGAGACGAAGCACCCGTCCTACTTTGCTTCGATCGGCCTGCCGCTCGAGGTACCACTCCTCAAGTCGCTGACGCAGTCCGGCCTGAATCGAAAAGACGCGCCGGTATTCGTGCAGTCCTTCGAGGTGGAGAACCTGCGGCGATTGCACAAAATCACGACTGTTCGGCTCATCCAGCTGATCGATGCCGGAGGCGGCCCCGCGGATGGCGGTCGCGGTGATACGCCCCGCCAATACCGCGACATGCTGAGTGTGCCTGCGCTACGCGCGATTGCAGCGTATGCGTACGGGATCGGTGTAGCCAAAGCACTCGTGCAGCCGCTCACCAACGGTGGCGCACTGGGTACGCCGACGTCGCTCGTTGCCGATGCGCACGGCGCGGGGCTGGCCGTGCACGTGTGGACGATGCGGCGCGATACAGCCTTCCTGCCTGCCGGATACGCCGGCGACGCGACGGCGGAGTGGAGGCACTTCGCGCGGCTCGGAGTAGACGGCATCTTCGGAGACTTTCCGGATGACGGCGTCCGCGCGAGGGCACGATAGGCACCGGCACACGCAAGTTCAAAGCGTTGCTGGAATCCGCTCGGCGGATGCCAGTCGCCTGGAGATATCCTCCGGCGAGAGCGGCCGCGAAAAGAGATATCCCTGGCCGCGCCGACATCCGAGCTCGGTCAGCCTCCGAAGTTGCGACACGTCCTCTATACCTTCGGCAACTGTCTTGAGTGACAGCGATTCGCCGAGTGCCACGATGGCGCTGGCGATGACGCTCTCGTTTCCTGCATCGCGCATGCTGTCGATGAACGACTTGTCGATCTTGAGAATGTCCACGGGGAACTCGCGCAGGTACGCCAGCGATGAATAGCCCGTGCCGAAATCGTCGATCGCGAGTTGCACACCGAGTGTCTTCAGGGCACGGAGTCGGCTCAGGGCCAGATCCGAATCACGCATCATGACGCTCTCGGTGATCTCGAGCACAAGCCGTTCTGCTTCGAGTCCGGAGGACGCGAGGGCTCCGCGTACGTCAGACACAAGACCGGCATCCTGCAACTGCTGACCGGATACGTTCACGCCGACGGACATAGGCTGCTCCGGGAACTGTCCGTCCCAGATACGCACTTGCCGGCAGGCTTGACCGAGCACCCATCGTCCGAGCGTGCCGATGATGCCGATGTCTTCTGCCACCGGGATGAAAACATCAGGGGGAATGGGGCCACGCACGGGATGCGTCCAGCGCAATAGCGCCTCCACGCCCGTTTGCCGGCCGTCCGACAGGTCGACGATGGGCTGATACATCACGTGCAATTCGCCGCGCTCGAGCGCCGGCCGGAGGTCGCTTTCGAGTTGTGCACGGTCGCGGGCCGCCGCGTACATCGCGGGCTCGAAGGCGACGAACTGCGACTTGCCACGCGACTTCGCCGAGTACATGGCCAGATCTGCGTTGCGCAGCAGCGCGTCCAGGTCATCGCCGTCCGCCGCAATGGCGAGCCCGACGCTCGCTCCGATGGTCAGCTGCACCCCGCCAACATCCACAGGCATCTGCATTGCTTCAACAATTCGCTCGGCGATCACCACCGCCTCGAGCTCGGCATGCACATCTTCGAGCAGTAGGGCGAACTCGTCTCCACCGAGCCGCGCGACGGTGTCGCAGCCTCGAGTGGCGACGAGCAACCGTTTGGCTACGTTCGAGAGTAAAGTGTCGCCGGCAGCGTGCCCAAGCGAATCGTTGACGTTCTTGAAATCGTCGAGATCGAGCATGATGACCGCGCAGCGCTCGCGTGGTGCGCTTTCGTTCCGCAGACTGCGCGAAAGCGCATGCTCCACACGATCGTGAAAGAGCGCGCGATTGGCGAGTCCCGTCAGGCGATCGTGAAACGCCTGATGCATGAGTTCCTGCTCGAGTCGCTTGCGTTCCGATATGTCACGAAGCACGGTCTGGTAGGCCGTTTCACCCGCAACGGTGATCGGCACCGACGTGGCCTCGACAACACGGGTCCCGCCATCCTGCGCCAGCATGCGGTACTCTTGCGGCGCGACAAGCGACTGGCCGGTCACGAGCGCTTCGTATTGCGCCTCGAACATGGGACGGTCGACAGGATCGATCCAGGCCATCAACCCACGGCCGCCGAGTTCGTCGAACGCCGACAGCGCCAGGAGCCGCAACGTTGCGGGATTCGCGTAGATCACCTCACCGAGCCGGTGCAGCACGATGGCCTCCGGCGACTGTTCCACGAGCTGGCGAAAACGCCGCTCGTTGGCCAACGCAGCGGCTTGTTCCGAATCGGCTCGCGCGCGCTCGGACGATTCGAGCAACACCCTGTTGTGCAACGTCTCCTGTGTGCGCAGTGCACGGCGTGATGCGAAGTACGCCACAATGCTGCCGAACGCGATGGTCACACCGTGCGATTCCCAAAGCGTGAGTGCAGGCAGGAGCGCGGTCTTTGTTGCTTCGTACACAAAGAGCAGGATCGCTGCTGCGAAAAAGACACTCGCCGCCTGGCGCTCGACCCATCTGGAGGAACGGTCGCGATCACCGAATCGTCTGAGCATGGTTGAGATTTTGCGCACGATGTTGAGTGTCGGCCACTCATCGGCGGCGTGTAGCACCGGAGTGTACCGCGAGCCCAATCGTTACACGCGGTTCACGAGTTGCCGTTCCGTTACATGAGGTTGATGCGTTCGTGCAGATGACTGAAGCGTCGCCATCGTGACAATTCCGTAGCGCACGGGTTGCGCGTTGCAAACGTGCCGTCGCTAGCATCGACTATCACTCACGCGGACCTGTCGATGATAACTACCCCTCGGCCCGAACTCACTGCGCGTCTGCGCCTGGTGACGCGTCTGCTCACTTTCGGAGACCCGCGCGCTTCCTCCGATATGCCGCCGTTCGTGCGAGCTAGGCGCTTTCTCGAGCACCTGTGCACCCTGGACAGTGAGAGCTGGAATGCCGTGCTGCAGCTCGAGTGCATGGATTGCGACGCGCGTGATCGGGCCGAAATTCTGGTTCGGGACAGCTATATCAGTGTTGCGGAGCGCGTCGGATGCGAGGCCCTGGTAACCGAGTCCCGAAGGGTTGTTCGCAGGGCCAGTAGCACTGGGCTCATCCCGGAAACTGCCGCCCCACGTGCTGTAAGGCTCGTCGCGAATGCAGCCCTTGCCCTGGTGCTGCGGGACCTGCTCCCGGACGCTGAGTTTCGCGTTCTCTACGGCTCCTTCGTCTTGCCGTGAGCGCGTGCCTCAGCTGCACCGCGGGTGCCGGCCGGGACAGAACACCTGCTCCGTCATGTCTTCGTGACTGCGTCGCGACCGTTGAGTGACGGCCCCGTCGCGTGAACGACAATGAATGAGGCAATTTCTCTCCAGTCCTGGTTCTGAGCCAACCCAATACACGGATGTCGCATGCGCTACGATCTTGGCCCTGCACGTTTTTCATTGATCTGCGCCTTATCGGTGCTGCTCCTGCTTTCGGCCGCTACGCTTCGCGCTCAGGAAAGTTCGCGACGCGACAGTGCGCAGGCGCTCGGAAAGGTCGTTGTCACCGACGTGACCGGACGTGGAGCGAGTCGCGCCGCTTCCGCCGTCGACAGTTCGGTGCTCCGTAGTGCCGCTCCAGGTACCAGCGCGCTCAAGGCAGTGGAACGGGTGCCCGGCGTCAACATGCAATCCGTTGATGGCTTCGGCATGTATGAATGGTCGAACCGCATCACGATGCGCGGATTCCAGAGTGCGCAAATCGGGCAGACGATGGACGGTATCCCGCTCGGTGACATGTCGTACGGCAACTGGAACGGCCTCGGCGTCGGCCGTGCGGTGGATGCGTCGAACCTCGAATCCACGGCGGTCGCGCAAGGGAGTGGCGCGCTCGGAACGGCGTCGGCCAACAACCTCGGCGGCGTGGTGCAGTACGCGACTGCAGAACCCGCCGGACAGCAGCAGTTTCTGCTACAGCAGATGGGCGGACAGAATAGTTCGCGTCGCACGCTGCTCCGCTATGACCTGGGGCTCAAAACGTTCGGCGGCTCGAATGGCGTGTCCGGATTCGTGTCTGTATCCCGATTCGACTCCGACAAGTGGAAAGGGGCCGGTAATCGGCTCTCGAACTTCCCGGGCGAGCAGGACCTCTTGTTCGGGCAGCGCGGCTTCCTGGGCGGCGCGGGCGAGAACTGGCACGAGCAGATCAACCTCAAGTCCACGTTGTTCCTTGGCTCGAGCAAATTCACCGCATTCTATAACTACGCGAATCGGAAGGAAGCCGACTATATGGACCTGTCGCTTGGGGTGTTCAACAGCAGCGCCCCTGGATCTGGCTCGTTCGGCTTTGGCCCTTTGTTCGACTACCACGGCGATTGGGCGACGGCGCGCCAGTTCGCGGAAGCCAGCATCCCGACGTATACGCCACTCACAGACGCCGCGTACTACAACTCCGCACAGGGAGCGCGACTCGATCATCTCGCGTATCTACGTGGGGAGTTCAAGCCGACCGCGGGGTCCCGCATCGAAGTGCAGCCATACCTGCACTTGAACCGGGGTGGTGGTGATTGGCATGCGCCGAGCTACGGCGCGGGGTATAGCCCGGATCCCATCATGTTCCGTCAGACACAGTACAAGGCAAATCGCGCGGGTGTGCTGGTGCGTGGCACAGGACGATTCGACATGGGCAGTGTGTCGAACCAGTTCGAGGTGGGCGGCTGGTACGAAAGCAATGAGTCGAGCAATCGTCGGCCTCGCTGGCGCCTGAAGAACTATCAGAACGGGCCCGAGGTGGATTTCCGGAATGTGCTCCGTCTCGACTACGATCGCACGGCCGACGTCACGACCTCGCAGGTATACGTGCAGAATACCAGCAGCTTCATGCAGGACCGCCTCTCGCTCACCTATGGCGCAAAGTACCTCGTGGTGAACGCCGACTTCACGAACAATGGCAACACACCGACGGACGGCAGCGTCGCTCAGGCCTTCGCGGATGCCGGCCGGCCGGCGCTTACGGTGAAGACGGATGCGGGTATCCTGCCGCAAGTCGGTGCCATCTTCAAAGTGACCGGGAACAACGAGCTGTTCGCGAACTGGTCCGAGAATGTGAATCAGTTCCCTCTGAGCCCTGCCGGTGGTGTGTACAACGCGGCACCGTCCACCTTCGCGTTCTTCAACAGCACCGCCGAGCCTGAGCGTGCAACAACGTTGGAAGTCGGGGCGCGAACGCGTCGCGGCAAGGTCGAGGCCGGACTGACTGCGTACACCATCGACTATCGCAATCGCCTGCTCGGCATCGCACTCTGCCCTCAGACGGTCACCTGCGCCACCGGGTTCGGAAACGTCGGTTCGGTCAGCACGATGGGACTCGAAGGCATCGTGAACGCCAATCTCGGGCGCGGCTTCCGCGCTTTTGGGTCCGCCTCGTTCAACAGCTCGAAGTTCGGCGATGACTACCTTGCGAACCAGTCGAACTCCGCATCGCGGGTCAACACGAAGGACAAGTTTGTTCAGGACGCCCCGCAGCAGATGGCGACCACATCCTTGACGTACACGCGCGGGCAGCTGAACGTCACCGGCGGTGGGCGCTTCGTCGGCGAGCGATACTTCACCTACACGAACGATCTGAACACCCCGGGAGATGGTGCGGGCAAGGTGCCCGGGTACTTCGTGTCGGACGCGTCGGTTCGCTATGGTCTCGGGCGCTTCGGCGCGCTGAAATCGATCGATCTGCAGCTCAACCTGACCAACATCCTGGACGAGCGATACATCGGCACCATGGGTAGCGGTGGGTTCACGCCGAGCGGAGACAACGCGACGTTCCTCACGGGCGCGCCGCGCCAGCTGTTCGTCTCGGTGAGCACGAGGTTCTAGGACATGCGGTTGCACATGGTTGCAGCAAGTTTCTGCCTCGTCGGAACCTTTGTTGCTTCTGGCAGTGCCTCGGCGCAGCGCGCTGCTCAGCGTGCTGTGCCGGGGCTTCGGCCGGTCGTGATGATCTCGATCGACGGCCTGAAGCCCGAGTACGTGCACAAGGCTGATTCACTGGGACTCCATATCCCGACGTTGCGTGCCCTTGCTGCCGCCGGCGCCAGCGCGAGTGGAGTGATCGGTGTCCTTCCAACGGTCACGTATCCAAGTCACGCTACGCTGGTTACCGGTGTGGCGCCGGCCCGTCACGGCATCCTGTCGAATACGACGTTCGATCCGCTGATGAAGAATCAAGGGGGGTGGTACTGGTACGCTGAAGACCTGCGGGTGCCCACGCTGTGGGATGCGGTACGCCTGTCGGGCGGTACGTCGGCCGCCGTGCACTGGCCAGTGAACGTGGGCGCAGGGATCACCTGGAACGTGTCGCAGCTCTGGCGCACCGGCATGCCCGATGACCGAAAGCTGCTCCGAGCGGTCTCGACGAACGGTCTGCTCGATTCACTCGAGCGTCGGGCACGTGAACCCTACCCGGACGGGATCGACGAGAGCATTACCGGCGACGAGCGTCGAGCACGCTTCGTGGCACGTTTGATCGAGTACAAGCGTCCCACGCTCGCGCTCGCGTACCTCACGGCGCTCGATCATGAGCAGCATGAAGCGGGACCATGGACTCCTCGAGCCTACGCGGTGCTCGAACGCGTCGATGCGGCGCTCGACACGATCGTGCAGGCAGCACGGCGGGTGTACGGAAACACCTTGACGATTGCAGTGGTGTCGGATCACGGCTTCACTGCCACACACACCGAGGTGCATGTCGGCGTGGCTTTCGCTCGCCGCGGTCTGGTGACCGTACCAGGACAGGGTGATGAACAACCGAGTGATTGGCGAGCGATGATTTGGCCGAGTGGAGGGACAGCGGCTATTGTCCTCCGCGACACCACGAGCCGAGCGCTTCGTGACAGCGTGCAGACGGTGCTCCGGGAACTCGCTGCCGACAGTGCAAACGGCATAGCGGAGATCGTGGACAGGCCAGCACTCGCGTCGGCCGGAGCATATCCAGGAGCGACCTTCGTCGTGGCCTTCCGTGCTGGCTTCCGGCTTGGCTACCGGCTGCGCGGTGAACTTCGCGGCGCCGTCAGCGGCGGCACACATGGTTACATGCCGCACAACGAGTTCATGCGGTCGACGCTATTGATCAGCGGCCCGGGTATTCGACGCGGGCTCGATCTGGGGGTGGTGGACATGCGGGACATCGCGCCGACTGTTGCGGCACGCATCGGGGTACGCTTGCCACTGGCAGATGGACGCGATCTGTTACCGGAGACTCCGCGAACGAAGATCGGGCAGCGCAACAAGCAGCAGTAACCGCTGGCGGGCCACGCATGATGGTTCTTG
>DASQZA010000300.1:0-44633 GCA_035638935.1 Gemmatimonas sp.
GCAAACCCGCCAGCGAGCACGGGGAGCAGAACCAGACCGGCGAGGGCGAACTTTCGGGAGCGGATCATGCGGGTGCTCGCGTGAGGGGGACCGGGAAAGCTAACGATTGTCGTACCGGGGGGTGAGGCGGCGGTTCCGAACAGGGCAGTTTAGAGCTCATGTCCTACCACTCTCCACTGTCCACTATCCGGCTGTAGGCTGAAAGCTGACTGTATTCCGAGAGCTGGCTTCAAGCTGACCACTAACCGCCTAAGTCGGGCTTGGAGCGGTAAGCCGCTAGCGGAGAGTGGTAAGTGGAGAGAGATGAGCTGTAGGTGGCTTGCTGTAGGGACGGTTATACGTCGTCCCGCGGCCTGCTGCCCAGCACATAGTCCACGTGCCAGACCCGATCGTACTGCCGAACTCCGATGTCCCGCACCAGACCCGCGCTCAGCAGCATCTCATGCGCTGGTTGCAGGACACGCTGCAGGTGTGATGGGTAACGCTGGGTGAGCGGCAATTGTTCGGCCAGTCGTTCCAGCGATACGCGCCACGAGAGCCGGTCGCTGGCACGCGCGGTTTCCAGGATACGGTAGAGGCGTCGTGCCACCGGTGAGGACAGGGCGTGATAGCGCGCGGACGACAGCGTCACGGTGTGCCGGGCAAGCAGGTTCGCCCGCAGCACCGGGGACAGCACGACGCGGGCGTCCCCTGGTTCACCCGCGGCGAGGTTGCCGAACAGGTGCAGCTGCTCGCGGTCGGCGACCCGGCGACGCTGCACCGAAACCGCGCTCAGGACGGAGAAGCTGACATCGGCATAGGCGGTCGACGCCGACCAGTACGCACCGACGGATTCGAGCGTCGTACGCTCGAGACGAGCGAGTGCTGCCCGCAGCTGTTCGTAGGTGCGTCCATCGGCGCGACGACCCATGCTCCGGAGGAACGAGTGCAACGTGAACGTGACCGATCCGTCAGGTGGCGCTCCGGCTTCGTTATACCGGTGCAGCACCTCGACGTACACATCCTGGTCGAACGTCCCGGGCAATCGATCGCCCGCCGATGGGATGACACGCCAACGCCCACCATTCTCGGCAGTAAACGAGACGGGCGTGTCGTCCGCCGAATCGCTCAGGCGGAAAAGCGGCATCTCCTCGAGCGCACGATCGAGGATCACGCCGCGCACGGCGGGACGCCGGCGTGCAGCGAGTGTCATCAATGGTGGAAGCTGGACCGAGAGCCCCTCGGGCGCCAGAGGGACCGGCTACGCGAGCACGATGGCCTGACCGCTAACGTTTCGCGCGAGAGGGCTGAGCAGAAATGCCACGACATCCGCGACGGACTCACGCTCCACATACGACGTCTTGTCGCCCATGGCATCGACGTTCGCCGCGGTACGCACGGCGACGGGCACGACGGCATTGGCGCGAACGCCGTGCGCACGCTCTTCATGCGCGACCGCCTGCATGAGCGCGAGCACACCACTCTTGGCGGCTGCATACGCCGCGATGCCGGACGGATCGCCACCCGGCAACGCCGCCACTGAACCGAAGTACGCGAATGCACCCCGGGCCTGGCGGACGGCGGGGAGAAAGGCACGCGTCGCATTGAACGCGGTGTCCAGGTTGATCACGAACTGCCGGTGCCACGCCGCGGGATCGCTCTCGTCAATCGGCCCGGTGGTACCGAACCCTCCGGCGGCGCACACCACGCCATGCACCACACCACCAAACCGATCGCGCGTCGCGGCAATCACACGCTCCGCGGCCGCCTCGGCAGCATCGGCGTTGGAGAGATCTGCGGCATGCGCAGTGACAGTGAACCCGGCCTCACGCAGCACACCCGCACGTGCATCCACGTCCGACTGCTTGAGGTCGAGCAGCGCGAGCGTCGCTCCACGTTGCGCGAGGGACAACGCGAGTGCTTCGCCGACCTGCCCCGCGCGGCCGACCCCGGTGATCACGAAGAGCTTGTCAGTGAAGTTCATCGGAGTGTGCTCGGCAAGGCATGTGATCGAAGCGGACGAAAATGCACGAACAGCAACGGCTTTCCGCGGATAAAAACTGATGAGGAAAGAAACGCACGGATCTGTCCGACACGTGCGACGGGAGACAACACGCATAAAAAGTCCGCATTTTTTGGGAACAGCACGCGGAGTCCAGCTACGGTGCGGAGCCCCTCAATCAAAAAATCGACGCCAGCAACGCGCGTCGTCCGCCGTGCATCTACGGAACATATCTGCGCGTTTCCGCGCCGTTTCAGTTGGTATCCGCGGAAAGGCCGTTGCAGTTGCTTTCGCCCTCTCCGCGCCCTCGCGTTCAGCGCCCCACGATCTCGCGCAACGCATCCGCCACCGCGTCCAGGCACTGCGAGACGCCGTGTACCGTGTGATCGCCCATGTGTCCGATGCGAATCGATGTTGGCTTGAGCTTGCCGTAGCCGCCACCGATCACGAAACCGCGGCGCGCCACCGCGGCGACGACGTCATCCCCGCGCACACCCACCGGCAATGCGATCCCGGTGACCGTCGGCGAGCGCAGGCCATCTTCCGCGATCGTGCACAGCTCGACGCCGAGCGCGTCGCGGGTGCGGGCGATCCAGCCCTGCGTGTACTCCGCCATGGCCGCATGGCGCGCCCAGCGGGCCTCCATGCCCTCGTGCGCGATTGCCTGCGCCTGCGCGAGCGTCGCATAGAGCAGCGAGATTGCGGGCGTGTTCGGTGTCTGGTGCTTCGCAGCGTACTGCTCGAACTCGAGCACGTCGAAATAGCGCCCGCGCGCCGGCGCGAGTGAAGCACCACGAATGAAGCGTTCGCTGGTTGCCGCGAACGCGAGCCCCGGTGGAAGCGCCAAGGCCTTCTGCGAGCCCGTGAGCAGCACGTCGATGCCCCACGCGTCCGATTCCACCGGCGCGCCCGCCAATCCCGTCACGCTGTCCACCAGCATCAGTGTGTCGTACCGGTGTGCGAGCGCCGACAGCTCCGGCAGTGCGGTCAGCACGCCCGTACTCGTTTCGGAGTGCACCACCGTCATGCCGGCAAAGTGTTGCGTGCGCAATGCCGCTTCCACCGCCTCGAGCGGCGCCGTGCTGCCCCATCGCGCGTCGACCGTCGTGACATCGCGACCAACCGACCGGGCAATGTCTGCGAAGCGGTCGGAGAACGCACCGTTGACCAGCGACAGGATCGGGCCCGGTGGCGAACAACGCACCGCCATCTCCATGAAACCCGTTGCGGACGAGGTGCTCACGAATACCGGACGGCTCGTACGGAATATCGGCCGCAGCAGCGCCACCATGGATCCGAACATCGCCTCGAATTCCGCTCCACGATGTGGCAGCATCGGCGCCAGCATGGCTTCGAGAATCTCGCGGCGGACCTCCGTGGGTCCCGGCAGGAAGAATCGGCCGAACGGTGGAGCCTCCGCTGGTGACGTCATGTTCATGGTCATGGTCATGGCGTCCCGTCCATGAGCAGCGAATACAACGATCTGAAATCCGCCGCTTCTGCATCGGCGACCGCGACTACCGACTCGCGGCGCGTCACTCCGGTATACGCGATGAATGCATCGCTCACCCCACGGGTCGCGGCATCCGTCGACCCGTCGCCGACCATGACCACCGGACGTGTGAACTCGCCGCGCAACCCGTGCAGCACCCGCGGCTTGCCCTGTGTCGTCGCCAGGGGCTGGTCGCCGCGCAGGCCGACGAACGCTCCACCTTCGTCGAAATCGATGTCGACCGCGTGGAGGTCCTCATCGTCGACGCCCAGATGATGTGCCAGGGGCAGGATGGCCTCGCGAAGGCCGCCGCTCACGAGCGCGAGCTCGCATCCGGCAGCAAGCAGCACGGCGCACAATGCGCGCGCACCGGGTTGGACCGCCGCCACATACGCTGCGCCCAACTCCCGCAGCTCATCGCGCGTCGGCCGAATCAGCGCGAGCCGCTGCACGTACACCTGTTCCAGCGGAATCGCACCCGCCATCGCCCCCTCGGTGAGCGCGCGAATTTCGCTCGCGAGCGGCTCTCCACGCCGTTCCGCAAGCCAGTCGATGCCTTCGATCGACGTGACGGTGGAGTCGACGTCGAAGATTACCGCGCCGTAGCGTGCGCGCGATGCCGTGCCCTGAGCGCTTCTCATCCGATCGGCCTCGCGGCGCAAAAGCTGGTGTTCACAGCACGTTCCCCGGCGCAAGCAATCCACAGGGGTCCAGTTCGGTCTTGATGGCGCGCATGAGGCGCAACTGTGTCGCGCTGGCCTGCATCGGCAACCACCGCCGCTTGATCTTGCCGATCCCATGCTCTGCAGCGACCGTGCCGCCCATCGCCAGCACCTCGCGCAGCGTCGCCTCGACCACGCGCTCGATGCGTTGCAATTCTGCTGCATCCCGCGCGATGAAGTTCTGGTGCGGGTGCCCGTTGCCGGCATGCCCGTAGGCGACCGCCTGTTCGACTCCCGCCGCGGTGGCGAGCTCGCGTGCGATCCGCAGCGCCTCCGCGAGTCGCGGGAAGGGCACTGCCCAATCCGTCGATACCTTCCGCCCGCCCGCCGCGCGGAATGTCGCGCCACGTTCGTTCATCGTGGCCGGGATCGCGTGACGCAGGCGGCGCGCGTCGCGCAACGCGGAAGGCGAGTCGTAGACGCGGATGTCATTCGCCAGCGCGCCATGCGTTTCGGCGAGCGCGAGCCACGCGTCCAGCGGCAACTCGTCGCTCGTGCCATGTCCCTCCACCATCGCGCCGGTCTCCTCCACGTACACCATCGCTTCGGCGGAGGTGGCCCACCCTTCCGTTCCTTCTGCCACGCGCGCGATTTCCATGGCGCGAGTGTCGAAGAACTCGAGGCAGCGCGGGTACACGTCTGCCGAGCGACGAGCAGCCACCACGAACGCGAGCGCGTCCGCCTCCTTGCGGAATGGGACGGCGAGACCGAGCACCAGCGGTGGCAACGGGAGCAGTCCCATTTCCGCCTCCACCACGACGCCGAGCGTCCCTTCACTGCCCACGAACCAGTCGACCGGGTCGTGGGCGATCGGGTAGCCAACGGTGTTCTTCTCGAGCTCCGGGCGCCGCAACTCCAGCCGGTCGCCATTGATCAGCAGCACCGTCAGCGCGCGCACATGCGGGCGAGTTGCACCGTAGCGCAAGGAGCGCGCGCCGGACGCGTTGCAGGCGATCGCACCACCGATCGTGCTCTCCTCCTCACTCGTCGGGTCCGGCGCGAAGAGCAGACCGGCGGCTTCGGCGGCGCGGCGAACATCCGCGACGAGTGCACCAGCACCGACACGGATCGATCGTTCGACGGTATCCACGGCGCCGATGTGCGCCAGGCGGCGCAGCGACAGGAGCACACCACGATCGGTGATGGACGCGCCGGTCGTGCTGGACTGCGCCCCCGCCGGCGTTACCGGGATGCGATCCGCGGCGGCCTCGCGCAACAGCTCCAGCGTCTCGTCGGTACTCTCGGGACGTGCGACAGACGCCGGGAGCATTTCGAGACCGGACGCGTCGCGCGCGTAGGCACGCCGCACGTCCTGGTCGAACGACGCCTTCATGACACCCTCATGACGCGTTCATGACGCTGCCCGATGCGGACGAGCGCCACGTCAATCCGCGCGGAAGTTGACGATGCTTGCAGTCACGACATCGGGCAGCTCGAGCAGTGCACGCCGCGTCTCTTCGTCCACCGTACCGTCGACCGACACCGCAGCCAATGCGTCGCCACCCTGTGCAAGGCGTGCCTGGTGGTACTCGGCGATGTTGACCTTGCGTTCGCCGAGCAGCGTGCCGACGCGACCGATCACACCCGGTACGTCCTGGTTCGTGAGAATGAGCAACGTGTGCTTGGGATTCACGTCGACATGGAATGATCCGATGCGCGTGAGTCGCGGGGCGCTGCCTTCGGCAGCGACGCCCGCCACGGCGAGCTGCTGCATGCCGCCGGAGAGCGACACCTCGATGCCACGTGGGTGTCCGAGGTCGGTCGATTCGCCGACCGACAGCTCGAGCCCGCGCGCCTCCGCCAGGCTCCGCGCATTGATCAGGTTGAGCCGCTCGGATTCGATCACGCCTTCGAGCACGCCGGCCGCCACCGCGGCGAGCAGCGCTCCGGCGCCATGCGCGAGACCCGGGCCCACTCGCAATGCCACACGACGAACGGCGCGCATGCCCTGATCGGCGAGCACGGCGCGCGCGACCGCTGCAGCGCGGCGCGCGAGCAGCATCGCCGGCTGCAAGTCGTTCCAGCCGCCACTGCCGGCGGCGACGTTGATGGAGCGCGACAGATCCTGGCGCAGCAGTGCATCGCGCACGGCGATGCACACGTCGCGCGCCACATTGCGCTGCGCCTCGACGGTGTTCGCACCGAGATGCGGCGTGAGCAGGATGTTGCGCGCGCCGCGGAGCGGGTGATCCGCGGCCGGTGGCTCCGTGTTGAACACATCGAGCACGGCACCACGCAGGCCATCGCCTTCGAGCGCGGCGGCAAGGGCCACCTCGTCGATGATGCCGCCACGTGCCATGTTCACGACGACCGATCGTGTCGGGAGACGGCTCAGCTCCCGCTTGCCGATCATGCCACGGGTCTCGTCGGTGAGCGGGGTGTGCACCGTGAGGATGTTCGTCTCGGCGATCAACGCATCGAGCGACGGCGCACGGCGCACCCGCAGTGAGGTGAAGCGTTCGTCCGCAATGTACGGATCGAAGGCGACGACGGTCATGCCGAAGGCGTGTGCCCGCGTGGCGACTTCGCCACCGATGCGCCCGAGACCGACGATACCAAGCGTCTTGCCGCGCAGCTCGCGTCCCATGTACGACGCGCGGTCCCATCCGCCGTCCTGCATCGTGCGCGACGCTTGCGGCAGCTGCCGCAGCAAGCCGATGACCGCGCCGAAGAACAGTTCGGCGACGGCGACCGTGTTGCCCGCCGGCGCATTGATGATCGCCACGCCAAGCGAGGTCGCGACGTCGAGCGCGATGTTGTCGACGCCCACACCAGCACGTCCCACCACTCGCAGTCGTTTTGCCTGCTGCAGCACTTCGGCGGAAATGCGGGTGGCGCTGCGGCCGACGATCGCGTCGTAGTCGCCGATGCGCCGCAGCAGTTCTTCCTTGGAGAGTGTCGGTACTTCGTCGACCTGCAGCGCGGGCTCGGCGAGCAGCAGCGCTACACCTTCCGGGTCGACGTCGTCCGTTACGAGAACACGAAAAGTCGCGCCCCGCTCAGCTTCCGAAATCATTGCGTCCGATGGCATTCCTCAATGTATCGCGCATCGCAATGAGGAGGTCATCGCGCGAGGCCGGCGAATCATCGCGCACGTGCAGCTCGACACCATCGGCAACGGCCAGCCGGCGCCACGATGCAAGCCCGTTGCCGTCACGCGGGACCAGGGGGTCCATGTGGAGCGTGAGCGCCGGCGCGAGCGATGCGGCTACGCGACGTTCGAGTGCATCACCGGTGACCTGCTGCATCTCGCTCTTGATCGCGTCGAGCGTCTGGCCTTCGCGCTGACGGATCTTGATGGCCAGCAGCTGGAGCAGATGGCGATAGCCGTAGGTGGCTGCGGTGCCGGCACCTTCGGGCCGGTCGAGCAGTCGGTTCGCGACGTAGAAGCGCACGGCGCGCGCGCTGGGCATCGCGCGCGCGGACGCATTCGTGGGTTTCATGCCTGCAGCATCGACCAGAGATGCCGCGTGTGCGGCAAGTCCTCGTGCATTCCAGGGGGCAAGACGCGCGTGTGCGCGCAGCAGTGGTACGGGAGACTCGGCCATGGGCTGCGGAATATACGGGTCGCCCATCCGTGAGGGCGAGCGTCATCGCGAGATTTCGTCACAATGGCGACGCTGTCGCGCACAATCCGCACTGTATCGGCGACGGCCGATGCGATCGATACGACGCTGTCACGGCACCCGGTCACCAAGCCGCCCGAGTGACACTCCCCAGTATCACCACCACCCTTCGAACGACTTGGCGATTACCGGTGCCGCGTGCGTCGCACGTACTGCATCTCTGCTGCTGCGCCCCGTCCTACTTACTGCGCCAGCGATGTCTCGAACGCCGTGCGCACGCCGGCCGCACCAGCATGTGCGGCGATGGTTGCGAGATCGACCGGCTTCTCCAGAAACTGCACGGCACCCAGGCGGAACGATGCCTGCCGGTACGAGTCGTCCGGATACGCCGTGAGCACAAGTGTCATCGCATCCGGCGACAGCATGCTCGCCAACGCCATCACCTGCAGTCCACCGTCGCGTTTGCCACCGAGCCGGAGATCGGTGACGATCAGGTCGAAGCGCTGCGTCCGCAGCAGTGAAAGGGCTTCGTTGAGATATTGTGCGGAGGTCACCGTGTTGCCTTCGACCTCGAACAGCTCGACGAGTACATCCCGAATCGAGCCTTCGTCCTCGACGACAAGCACGGACTTCGCGGTTTCAGCGGTGTTGATCATGCCGTCGACCAGTGCGAAATGCGATCCGAATTCCAACGCATGGCACTAAATGCATTGCGAGTCAGCGCTTAGAGCGAAACGGCGTCACATTCCTGATCTGCTGGGTGCTCGGCAATCGCTCAAAAACCTGATGACTGTCCGGTATTCGGGCGCACGACTGTCGGCGTGTTGCCAAACGGTGCTAGCTGACCGCGACGTCGGTCAGTTCCGGGTACTTCTTGAGCTTCTCGAGAAGAGTCGAGCGTGCGATGCCGAGCTCTCGAGCAGCCTTGCTCCGATTCCCGGATGCCGCGCGCAGGGCTGAAGCAATTGCAGCGCGTTCTGCTGCTTCCAGCGTCAACGAGCCCGCGACTGGTGTGAGCGATCCCGCCCTCATTTGCTCCGATCCGGAAATGCTGTCCACCTGCGGTAGCCCGAGGTGCTGCCGTTCGATCGGCCGGCCGTCCGCGAGAATGGCTGCCCGCCAAAGAGTGTTCTTGAGTTCGCGAATGTTTCCGGGCCAGCTGTACCCCTGCATCACGGTTATGGCGGACGTTCCCAGCGACGCTCCCCGCGGTAGCAGCTGCTCGGCGAGCTCCGGAATTGCGTCCGGGCGCGAACGCAGGGTGGGGAGGGTCAGGGTGAGCACCTGCAATCGATAGAAGAGATCAGCGCGAAACCGCCGCTCTGCCACCGCTGCCGCCAAGGGTTGATGTGTCGCCACGATCACCCGGGCGGCAGAACGGAGCACTGTCGTCCCGCCGAGTCGCCGAAACGTCTGTTCCTCGATGACCTTGAGCAGCTTCGGTTGGACATCGAGCGTGGTGTCAGCAACCTCATCCAGGAACACAGTGCCTTCACCGGCAATCTCGAATAGACCACGCTTGGCCTGTTTAGCATCAGTGAAGGCACCTCGTTCGTAACCGAACAGCTCACTTTCGAAGAACGTCGAAGAGAGGGAGGCGCAATTGACTTCGACGAATGGAAACTGGTTCCGTGCCGAACGATCGTGAATCTGCCGTGCGATGTAGCCTTTGCCGGTGCCAGTTTCCCCCTGCAGCAGCACCGGCGCATCGACGTTTCGAGCCGCCAGATCGATCAGCTGCGCCAGGCTATGCGTCAGCGAAAACGAATTTTTTGGAGCCGTCGATCCGTCATCGGAGCCGGCACGGGCACGCTGCCGGAGCATGGCGAGTTCGCGACCCATGCGCCCGCGCTCGGCCGCGCGTACGACCGCAGCCGCAAGCACGTCGAGGTCGACTGGCTTCTCCAACACATCGGAGGCTCCCCTCTGCATCGCTCGCACGGCGGTGCGCACGTCCGCAAACCCCGTGAGCAGCACGACGCCGACATCGGGGTCGTCAGCCCGAAGCGCCTCGAGCGCGACGACGCCATTGGCGTCGGGCAGCTTGAGATCGAGCAGCACCACATCGGGCGCGTGCTCCACAGCCAGTTTTCTCCCGTCAGTGGCCGTGCCTGCACCCCGCACCGTGTAGCCGAAGGTCTCGAAGAACTCGACCAGCGTCTCCCGGAGCGACTCGTCGTCCTCCACGATCAGCAGGGACAGCGTCACAGGGCCGCGGTACCCGGCATCGAGACCGTGAGCGTGGTTCCCTGTTCCGGCGTGCTGTCGATGGTGATCGACCCGCTGTGCTCCTCCACTATGCGCTGGCAGAGCGCCAATCCAATGCCGCTACCGCCCGTCTTGGTCGAGTAGAAGAACTCGAACACATGTGGCAGCACGTCGGGTGGGATCGCGGGTCCGCTGTTGGTGAGACGACAGCGCCACCCGCCTGCCTGTGTGACCAGCGACGCCAGTACGAGTTCACTCCCGTGCGGAGCGGCCTCGCAGGCGTTGAGGAGAATGTTGCGAAACACCTGACCCATCTGTTCCGGGTCGAGACGACAGCGCGAGCCATCCGCACGCGTCCGGTGCAAGCTCAGGCCCTTCTCCTCGAGACGCGCGCGTTCGCCTTCGACGATGTCGTCCCACACCGTTTCCGGGTCACCCGGCACGAGGTGCGCGGCATTGGGGCGCCCGAACTCCAGCAGCTCGCTCACCATACGATTCAGCCGTTCGACTTCACGCAGGATGCGGCCGACATTCTTCACCACGACCGCGTCGTCTCGCGAGCGAAGCCCCAGCAGCTGCGCGGCCGACGAGATTCCGAAGAGCGGGTTCCGCAGCTCGTGCGCCACGCCGGCGGCGACTTCGCCAATGGCTTCGAGACGGCGCTTCTGCTCGACACGACGCACCAGCCAGGCTCGCTCGATGGCCACAGCAGTCTGCGCCGCAATGACGGACAGGACCCGCTCGGCCTCCTCCAACGCCTGCGCCGACTCGATCGACTCGGTGCAGAGCGTAATGGCGCCCAGAACACCCTCGGCACTGATCAGCGGTGCGGTGAGCTCGAGACCGGCCTCCGTGTGATCGAGGACCACCGCGCCCTTCGCCAGCGCGTCGAGCCACGTTCGCAGGAGGCGCCGCTCCAGCCTCCCGGTGTCTGCGTCAGCCTCGGGATATCCCTGCCGGTGCGTGATCCGGAACTCCGCCGTCTCATCGTCGGCCAGCGCAATGACGAATCCTTCCGACGGGATCGCGCGACGAAGCTGAATCGCGACCTCTTCGTAGACCCGGTCGAGCGAGATCGCCTCGGAGAGCGCGATGCCCGTGTTGATCAACGCCTCGCGCGAACGATGGCTCGGGGTGATGTCGACGGTCGAGAAGACGAAGCCCGTGACGACGTCGTCCTGCTCGATCGCCGTTACCTGCATGAGGAACACACGCTCCTCGTCCGGCGAACTGCAGGGAAATTCCCAGCGGACGACCGGCACGCGCCGCTCTGCCAGGAGGGCCATCGCCCGCTCGATCTGGTCACGCGAGGCCTGATCGGAGAGACCATCGAAGACGGACCGACCGATCATGTCGTCTTCGACCGCGATCCCCGGAGCGCCATTGGCCGAGGCGAACTGCGACCAGGAGCGGTTCGCCGATGTGATGCGCCCCTCGAGATCGATCGACCAGACCGTAAGCGGCAGTGCATCGAGCACGTGCCGCGAGAAAGGGGTCTGGCCGATCACAGCGATCGGCACCGTTACCGGCGCCGCGTCGCCTTTTTCGCCGCCTTCTTCGGCGCCGCCTTCCTGGCTGCAGCCCCCTTCTTGGCGGGCGCCTTCTTCGCCGACTTCTTGGCAGGTGCCGCCTTCTTCGCCGGTGCTGCCTTCTTCGCCGGTGCCGACTTCTTGGCCGCCTGCTTTGCGGGTGCTGCCTTCTTCGCCGGCGCGGCCTTCTTGGTGGCCACCTTCTTCGTCGGTGCCGGCTTCGGCGGTGCCGGCGCCTTCTTGGCCGGCGTGACGCTCTTCGCTGGAGCCGCTGCCTTCATCTCAGGCTTGGCTGCCTTCTCGGGCTTCGGCGCCGGTTCGGCCTTTGCAGCCTTCTCCGGCTTCGCCGCCTTTTCCGGCTTCGCAGCCTTCGCCGGCTTCGGAGCCTTGGACGCCTTCGGCGGACCAGCGGCCTCGAGGTCGAGGTCGTCGTCACCGAGGTCGAGATCGATATCGAGATCGTCCTCGATTACCGCATCGTCCCCTGCGCCTGTGTCGTCGCCAAGATCGTCCACGACATCATCGGCGGGATCGTCCGAGATATCGTCGACGGCCGCCAGTGGCTTGGGGGCGGACTTCGCCTTGGGAGCCGGACGCGGTGCACCCGGGTTCTTGGGGGGGCGGCCAGGGCCGCGACGCACCATCGGGCGGCCAAAGAGATCGTCCTCTTCGTCCTCCTCGTCCGACGATTCTTCCTCGAAGTTGTCCGAGTCTTCCTCGTCCTCGTCCTCGTCGTCGTCATCGGCGCTGTCCCACAGGCTGTCGCCGTCGTCCGAGGGCACGCCGTAGCCATCCTCCTCCTCGTCCTCGTCGTAGGACGAGCCGCCGTAGCCACCCAGCTCATTCTGCTCGTGCTCAAGACCGATGAACCGGATTTCGTCGGACATCTCGTCACCACGCGGCATGACCGCCTCCCCCTCTCGTAAATGGGTGTTCTCTCATGAGTACACCCTAGTACATAGACAGCACGCCCCAGTCAAGCGTCGATGCGTGGAATTCCTGCCACCGCACCACGTCGGACCACGGCGCCCAGTGCGTCGTACGCGCGTGGATCCAGCAACCGCGACGTCTGCGTCCCCAAGTAATCGAGCGTCGCACCCGGTGTCATGGGGTCCCGATACGCACGCTTCGATGTGAGCGCATCGAAGGCGTCCGCAGCGGTCAGGATCCGTCCGCCGATGGTGATCGAATCGCCCGCGACGCCCCGTGGGTATCCGCCGCCATCCCAGTGCTCATGGTGGTCCCGCACGAAGTCGAGCGTGTCGCCGAGGTGGTGGAGCGGAGCGAGGATGTCGATCCCGATGCGGACGTGGTCTTTCACATGCGCGAACTCCTCGTCCGTGAGTGGGCCGCTCTTGTTGAGCACGGCCTCGCGAATCCCGATTTTTCCAACGTCGTGCAGTCGGCCCGCGAGTCGCACATGTTCGATGACGGACTCCGGAAGACCCAGCTCCGCGGCGATCGCCACGCCGAGCTCCGAGACCCGATGCGAGTGCCCTCGCAGGTACATGTCCTTCGCTTCCATCGCGTTGATGAGCGTTTCGGCGATGCTCACGGTCAGGTCGCGCAAGGTCGCCTTCTCACGCTCGAGATCGAGCGTGCGCGCCGCGACTTCCTCGCGAATCATCCGGTCGACGGCACGCCGTTCGATGCCGCGTGTCCGCCGGTTGAGCGCACGTTCGACCGCCGCCTGCAAGTCGGGAAGTTCGACAGGCTTCGTGAGATAGTCGAACGCGCCCGAGGAGAGCGCGTCCGTCGCACTGTTGGCGTCATTCACTGCCGTCAGCATCACGATGCCAAGGTCGGCGTCGATCTCGAGCGAGCGCGGCACCAGCTCCAGTCCGCTCACGCCCGGCATGCGCAGGTCACAGATCATGAGCGAGAAGCGACTCGAGCGCAGCATTTCCAGCGCCATGTCGCCCGATTCCGCAGTCTCCACATCGAAGCCGCGCGTACGAAGGAATCGGCTCAATGCGAGCCGGATCGTGGATTCGTCGTCGACGATGAGAACGCGGCGAAGCGCATCATCGGCGAGCGCGGCTGCCGCCGCATTGATCGCCTGCAATGGATTCGAAGGAGACGGTGTCATTCTGCTGCGGGAAGCGAGATGGTGACGGTGGTCCCGACGCCTGCTTCGGAGCGCACGTCGATGGTGCCTCCGTGCGCATGCACGATGCCGTAGCTCACGCTGAGTCCGAGGCCGGTGCCGACACCCTCTTTCTTCGTCGTGAAGAATGGTTCGAAAATGCGACGCCGGACGTCCGGGCGCATGCCGGTGCCGGTATCGATGGCCTCGATATGCACGAGGCCCGGTTCGGCGCGGGTGCGCAGCAGCAAGCGGCGAAGGGGCATCGCGTGCATCGCGAACTCCGCGTTGCCGATGACGTTGAGCAGCACCTGCTGCAGCTTCTGCGAATCTCCGCGCACGCGCGGAGTACCGGGATCGAGCTGCAGCACGACCTCCACCGCGGTGTTGCGCAGGGGATACGCTCGCAGTCGAAGTGCCTGCTCGATCAGGTCGTTCACGTCGACCGGGCCGGAACCAGGTTCCGTCGTGCGCGCGAAGATCAGCAGGTCGCGGATCACGGACTTCGCGCGGTCGCTCTCCTGCTTGATCAGGCGGACGGACTCGCGCTGATCATCTTCCAGCCGTTCCTCGAGCAACATCTGCGCGAACGCCGAAATTCCGGTAAGTGGATTGGCGATTTCATGCGCCACACCAGCGACGAGCTCGCCGAGAGCGACCATCTTCTCGGTGTTGCGCAGCTGTTCCGCCATGTGACGATCGGTGCTGACGTTGCGTACGCTCACGACCTGGCCGATGTGATCACCGTCGTGCGAGGCGAGCGAACTCACCGTCACGGCGGCAGGAAACTCGCTGCCATCGCGACGCCGGTGTACATGTTCGGCCAGACTCATGCCGGCTTCGACGAAGGCCGCATTCGCGCGCCGCTCCGGCCGGGTCTCGATGCGAGCCACCAGCTGTTCGAAGTGCATCTCCATGAGTTCGGCCTGCGACCAGCCGTACTCGCGCGCGGCGGCCGGATTCGCGTAGCGAACGCCCATGCGATCGAGGATGAAAATCGGATGGTCGATCGTCGTGAGTGCCGTCGCCAGCAGCTGTTCGCGCTCCCGCGCGAGACGCTCTTCATCGTCCAGCAGCAGCGCATCGAGCGCCAGCGCGAGCGAACTCGAGAGGCGTTCCAGCGTGATACGATCGCGGCCGGAGAGTGGTGCGCCGCGTGCCGCCGTCGTCACCAGCACACCGAGCGTGCGGTCGCGCGCCGCAAGGGGAACGACGAAGCACCATTCCTCCGGCAACGACTCCGCAGCGGCGGGCGCCGCGATCTCGCTCAGATCGGCGATCTCGATCGGCCGCCGGAGTGGAGTGATCCCACTGATCGCACTTCCCGGCGGCGGCCGATGCCCCAGCAGCACATCGAGCGTGCCGCTGGTGGCGACGTACTCGATGACGCCGTCACGCCCTCGTGCGACACCGATCGCCTTGCCGATGGAAGGCACGAACCGATCGAGCACGCGCAGCAATCCCGTGGCTCCCTCCGCGAACCCCGCCGCCTGCAGCGTGACGCGCGCGAGTTCCGCGGCTCCTTCAGCGCGCTGCCGTTGCAGCTCCTGCAGCGTGAAGAGCCGCGACGTTTCGACGGCACTGCCGGCCTGCCGCGCGAGGATGGTGAGCAGGTCCAGGTCCTGCGGGTCGAATCCCTGATCGTTCGTCGACATCAGGCGCAGCACACCGGATGTGCGGGTACCGAACCGCACGGCCGCGCACAGTTCGACAGCACCTCGCGACCAGTATGCAGTCTCCGCGAGATGCGCCACGCAGCGCGACACACCAGTCGCGCTGGTTTCCTCCGCCAGCATGCGCTCTTCGGAGGTAGCCTCCCCGAGCACGACGGCCACTCCTTCGCGCATCGTCAGCACGCGTTTGAGACCGTGGCGCGTGGTTGCGAAGATGTCGCAGACAGCGCTCTGAATCACACCCCGAACAGCGTCCGCGATCAGGAGCGGCAACGCGTCTCCACTGGCGACGTGCGTGAGCTGTTGCTGCGCACGGGCCAGCGCCGCCAGCCGATCGGCGCGACGTCGCAGCTCGCCGAATTGGATGGCGTTGCGAAATGCCAGCGCTACCTGGGTGGAGACATCCGCCAGCAACGCACGCTCCGCGTGCGGGAATACGCGCGGCTTGCTGTAGCGCAGGCCCAGCAGGCCCCGAGCCGAGCCGCCGATGAAGAGCGGCAGCAGAGCCGTCGCGCCCGGCGATCCGGCCGGGTCGTCGACCAACCGCTCGTCGAAGATCGCCTCCCCACGATCGACCGCGCTTCGGATGGCCTGGTCTCCGAAGTGGCGGACGTCGTCGACCCCGACCGGGCCAGCGTCCCACTCGAACTCGAGACGCACGAAGCCCTGCGCATTTGCCTCGTACAATGCAACGCCGTCGGCGCCGAAGTCCTCGTGAAGAATCCGGGCCAGACCTTCGAAGAGCGAATCGTGCGATGGCGCATCGACGAGCACCCGCCCGATGCGAGTGAGCACCCCGTTCTGGGGACCGAGTCCATCGTCCACTGACGCGGCTCCCCGGTTCGAACCGGTCACCCTGACGCTCCTGTCGCCCGATCGGTGAGGCTTACTTCAGGCTTTTTGCTTCGGTCACCGCGCGATCGATCTCGGCACGGTGCTGATTGTAGTCCTCGTTGGCGGTACCGAGTTCACGGTCGACGACGCGCAGCAGCAACGCGCTGTATGTCTTTTCTGCCGCCTTGTCGCCGGCGAGACGCGCCGCACGTGCGCCCAACACGAGGCCGAGCAGGTTGGACTGGTTGTCGGCGAGCATGGTGTCCGCCTGCGCACGCATGCCTGGCGCATCCTTCGCCAGTTCCGCCAGGCGTCCCAGGTGATAGCGCTCGTCGAGCGTCATCTTCTCGATCATGCCGTGCGCTGCAACGGCCATCGTCGCGAAGAACGACACGACGGTGTCCGGCTTGCCCGATTCGACCGCTTCCATCGCGCGGTTGTACAGACGCTGTGCCTGCTCATTCGGCGTCATCTTGGTCAGGTCGGGCATGCCCTGCGCGTTGAGTGGCGGCGCGCCGGCTGGACTCCCACCAGGACCGACACCGGCCGGCGGGGCACCGGCCCCAGGGTCGCCCGCCGAGGCAGCAACCGTGGACGAGCCACCGACCGCCGAGCCCTTTGCCGCACCGAAGTTCTGACCGGCGAAGTAGGCGACGAGGGCAATCATCGCGACGAGGGCCACGCCCCATGGCAGCATGCTGGAGGCACGCGCGTTGCTGCCCGCATGTACCACGAGAGGTGCGCCTTCGCCGAATGGAGTACCGCAGCGATGGCAAAAGCGGGCACCGACCGCGAGGGCCGCGCCGCAGGCCGCACAGAAACCGGCAGCTGACGGGGAGGGCGATGCGCCGCTGCCCCCGGTATTGGACGTTGATGTCATGACGACGGTAAGGTACCGGAAAGCGAGGCGCGGAGTCCACCGTGCCGCCGTGTTCGTTTGTACAATTCCAGACTGTCGAACCCTCCATCCCGTGCCCGTGCCCCGTTCCAGCCGTTCTCTCGTCCCGACCGATCTGAGCGGCGCTACGCCAGCCGACATTCTGGAACTGGCCGAGGCGCAGCAAGTGCGTTTCCTTCGCCTGCAATTCACGGACATTCTGGGCGTCATCAAGAATGTCGAAGTGCCGGCGTCGCAATTCCGGAAGGCGCTGGGCAACGACATCATGTTCGACGGGTCGAGCATCGAGGGGTTCGTTCGGGTGGAAGAGTCGGACATGCTGCTGGCGCCCGACCTGTCGACCTTTCAGATCTTCCCGTGGGGCGACCCATCGGCGCGCGTGGGGCGCGTGATCTGTGACGTGACCATGCCCGACGGTGCACCGTTCCTGGGCGACCCGCGGGGTACGCTCAAGCGACAGCTCGCGCGCGCGGCCGCGTTGGGATTCACCATGAATGCGGGCATGGAAGCGGAGTTCTTCCTCTTCAAGCCCGCGCCCGATGGGCGTGCCGCCACGGACACGCACGACGTCGGCGGATACTTCGATCTCGCGCCGATGGACCTGGGCGAGGATGCGCGGCGTGCGATCGTCGATACGCTCGAAGGCATGGGGTTCGAAGTGGAAGCCGCGCACCACGAGGTGGCGCATGGCCAGCACGAAATCGACTTCCGCTACGCCGATGCGCTACGCACGGCGGACAACATCGCGACGTTCCGCTTCGTGGTGAAGCAGGTGGCGCGACAATTCGGCTTGATCGCGTCGTTCATGCCGAAGCCGGTGTTCGGGCAGAACGGCAGCGGCATGCACACGCACCAGTCGCTGTTCAAGGACAAGCAGAACGCGTTCTGGGACCCGCAGCGTGAGTGGTCGCTGTCGAAGACGGCGCTGCATTACATCGGCGGATTGCTGCGGCATGCCCGCGCCATGTGTGCCGTGACAAACCCGCTGGTGAATTCCTACAAGCGGCTCGTGCCAGGCTTCGAGGCACCGGTGAACGTCGCCTGGAGCATGCGCAACCGTTCGCCGATGATTCGCGTGCCGGAGCGGCGCGGTGCGGGCACACGGCTCGAGCTGCGTACGCCTGACCCGAGCGCGAATCCGTATCTCGCCCTCACGGTGATGCTCGCGGCGGGACTCGACGGACTGGCGACGGAAGCCGACTGGCGCGAGCCGATCAACACGAACATCTGGGAAATGTCGTTCCGCGAGCGCCGGCGGCTACGGGTCGACGATCTGCCGCAGGACCTGAACGAAGCGTGCGACGAGCTGGAAAAGGACGACGTGCTGCGTGACGCGCTGGGCGAACATGTCGTCGCACAGTTTCTCGCAGCCAAGCGCGCGGAGTGGCGCGAGTACAACCAGCAGGTGAGTGCGTGGGAGCTGGAAAGGTACCTGGCACGCTATTGACGCCTGGCGCCTCACCCTGGCGTCTGAGGCCCCATCGGCTATTACATACCCTTCATCCCGGACGCTGTCGCGCCGCCGGTGCCGTCCTTCCTCAGTCTGGATCACTCATGAAGCCTCTCGTCATTCTCGGCGTGCTCATCGTTCTCGCTGGCGGGTACATTTTGCTCCGTGGCTTTTCCTATACCAGCGACCGGAGTACGGTCGAACTCGGACCGTTCCGGGCCTCGGTCGAAGAGAAGCAGGTCGTTCCTACCTGGGTCGGTGGCCTGGCGGTCGGACTTGGCCTCGTGATGGTCGTCGCCGGCTCCAAATCCCGTTCCCGCTGACACTTCCGAGAGTCTCGTGATGACTGCCATCTCCCGCTTCGTACCGTCACGCCCGCGCTCACTCGTGCGTTCACGCACCGCCGCTGCGATGTTCGGAGTGGCGCTCATCGGCCTCGGCTCGGCGACGCCTCTGCATGCCCAGAGTACCGAGGGGCCATCGCTCGTGGTGCTGGTGCGGCACGGCGAAAAGGCACCGGAGCCTGCCGCGGATCCCGTGCTCAGCGCTGCAGGACAGGAGCGCGCGAAGGCGTTGCTGGAGGCCATGTCCGGCTCGGTGCCGACCGCGGTCATCGTGTCTGCCACGACCCGCACGTCGTCGACGGCCGCGCCGCTCGCCGCCAAGTTCGGCATCACACCGAAAACCATCTCACTCGCCGGCGGAACGGCGACGCATGTGCAGGCAGTCGCGGACGCCGTGCGCGGGTCTCGCGGTGTCGTGGTGGTGGTTGGGCACAGCAACACGATTCCGGCCATCGTCAAGGCACTCGGTGGCCCCGCATTGCCGGACCTGTGCGATGCGTCGTACTCCACGATGTTCCTGTTGCAGCCGGGCCAGGACGGCAAGCCCGCGCAGGTGGTGCGCGCGCAGTACGGCGTAGCCGATCCACCAGCCGCAGCGACGTGCGGCACCATGCGGTCACCGTGATGTCGCGCTGCTCTTGCTGATCGCGCACAGCACGCCCCCGTGAGCGACGAACCGCAGCTCAAGCCAGTCGCCGATCATTTCTCCGGCGTTTCCAACAGCTACGCGGCGTTTCGTCCGTCCTACCCTGAAGCATTATTCGACGCGCTTGCCGATATGGCGCCTTCACATGCGCTGGCGTGGGACAGCGGTGCCGGTACTGGGCAAGCGACACTCGCGCTGACGCAACGCTTTGCGAGCGTGCTGGCAACGGACTCGAGCGCATCGCAGATCGGGCAGGCAACGCCGCACCCACGTGTCACATATCGCGTCGCCCCTGCGCATGACAGCGAGTTGCCGGATGGCAGCGTCGGTCTGATCACCGTCGCACAGGCGCTGCACTGGTTCGACGTCGACGCGTTTCACGCCGAGGCGCAGCGCGTGCTCGTGCCCCATGGCATCATCGCCGAGTGGACCTATGCGCTCGCCGAAGTTCCATCGTCGTCGGCCCTGACCGAATTGATCGCTTCGCTCGACGCAACGGTCGGCACATGGTGGCCACCGGAACGCGAGCACGTGAACAACGGATATAGCGCGCTCGAGTTTCCGTTCACTCGCGTCGAGCCCGGCAACTTCTGCATGGAAGCCGACTGGTCGCCGGAACAGTTGCTCGGCTACCTGAGCACGTGGTCGGCCATCACGCACATGCGGAACGAGACGGGCGTCGACCCGTTGGTGGAATTCGCGGCAGGTCTTGATCGGTGGTGGGGACGCGTGCCGCTGCACCGCTTCAAGTGGCCGTTGTCGTTGCGCGTCGGCCGCCACGAGAAGGGGGCACCGCCGCCGGTCCAGCTTCCCCCACAACCACCGCAGCAGCAGGCGTGATAGCTTCGGGGACATGTCGATCTCCTCGATCCCCATAGGTGTGGTAACGGTGTCCGATCGCGCGAGCGCCGGCGTCTACGAAGACCGGTCGGGGCGGGCCATCGAGGAGACGCTGGGGCGCTGGATCGCTTCCCCGTGGCACTCCGAGTACCGCCTCGTTCCCGACGAGCAGCCGCTCATCGAGGAGATCCTGCGGGCATTGGCGGACGAGTCTGCGTGCCCGCTCATCGTGACGACCGGCGGTACGGGGCCGGCCCCTCGGGACGTGACCCCGGAAGCGACGGCGGCTGTCTGCGACCGGTTGATGCCTGGATTCGCCGAGCAGATGCGGGCGGTTTCGGTTCGCACCGTGCCGACCGCGATCCTGTCGCGGCAGATCGCGGGTACGCGCGGCCGTACGCTCATCATCAATCTGCCGGGCAAACCGGCCGCAATCGAGGAATGTCTCGGCGCCGTGTTCGCGGCGATTCCATATTGCATCGAACTGCTCGGTGGGCCACGTCTCGCCACCACGGCTGCCGCACCGTCGATTCATCGTCCCACTGGATCCTCATCATGACGCCATCATGACGCCCGCCCTCACGCTGTCGCCCGACCTGCTCAGGATTCTCGTCTGCCCGAAGAGCAGGTCGCCGCTCGAACATCACGCGGGACCGCCGGAGTCGCTCGTGTGCCGGGTCTGCCGGCTCGTGTATGCAGTGCAGGATGGCATTCCGGTGATGCTGATCGACGACGCCCGCCCGTTGGACGACGCGGAATTTCCGCCTCCATGACACGGGAGTGGGGGCCGGATACCGTGCTTCCGGGCTTCGAGGCAACGACCCTCCCGCTCGGCAGTGCTGATGACGGCCCGCTCGTCGCGACCCTCGTGCGCCTGCGAAGCGAACAACCGGTGCGCAGGGCTGTGCTCTACGTGCACGGGTACCTCGACTATTTCTTTCAGTCGCACGTCGCCGAAGCGTTGGTCGAATTCGGCTGGAATTTCTACGCACTCGATCTTCGCCGCTACGGGCGCTCGCTGCGGCCGGGCCACCGTCCCAACTACTGCACGAGCATCGCGGACTACGACGCCGAAATCAGTGCGGCGATCGGCATCGTGCGCGACGAGGAGACGCACGACACGCTCGTGTTGATGGGACATTCCACCGGCGGGCTCACCGTGCCGTTGTATGCGCACCGTGGAGCGGCGCGCAATCGCATCGATGGGATCGTGCTGAACAGCCCGTTCTTTCGTTTCTTCGTTCCGAACGCGCGCAAGATGATGCTGCCGGTGGCGGGCACAGTTGGCGCGGTATTTCCGTGGGGTGCAGATCCGACAGGCATCTCACCGTACTATGGCGAGAGCCTCCTGCAGGCGCATCATGGCGAGTGGACGTATGACACGCGATGGAAGCCGCTGCGTGGATTTCCAGTCTTCTTCGGCTGGGTGCGCGCCGTGCGCGCGGCACAGAAGATCGTGGCCCGCGGGCTTTCCCTGTCCTGTCCAGTGCTGCTGCTGCACGCATCGGCGTCGATGATGCCGGGGAAGCATTGGAGCGACGAGTATCTTGCGCACGACATCGTGCTTGACGTCGATGACATGCGCCGCATCGGGCCGGGGCTCGGTCGCGACGTGACGATGCGCGAGATTTCCGGCGGTGTGCACGACCTGTTTCTGTCGCGGGAGCCAGCACGCAGCAAGGCTGTCGGCGCGACGCTCGCCTGGCTCGATGCACGATTTCCGGCACATCGCGACATGACCTCCACACGTACTTCATGAGCGGCCAGTGAGTGCACCGAACAGCAGTGACGCGTTGCATGATGCGACACGCGTCGTGCGCGCAGGGCTCCCGCATCCATCGGTTGGTTCTCCGTACATGCAGGGGCCAACGTTTGCGGCCACGTATCACACGCCGGGTGATCCGGCGGCCGCGTCGTTCGCATATGGCCGATTCGACAATCCCACATGGCGTGCGTACGAATCGGCGCTCGAGAGCCTCGAGGGTGGCCCCGTGACGCTGTTCTCTTCAGGAATGGCAGCGACCGTCGCCGTGCTGTCGGTCGTGCTCGCGCCCGGCGCGAAAGTCGTGTTGCCCAGCGATTGCTACTACACGACACGCCGCATTGCGGCAGAACATTTCGCACCGCTCGGCATCGAGCTCGTGATGGCGCCAACCGCGGATGACGCGCAGGCAGCACTGTTGCATGGCGCGGCGCTGTTGTGGCTGGAATCTCCGACGAACCCATCGCTCGACGTGTGCGACATCGCTCGGCTGTGCACGCTCGCGCATGAGGCAAGTGCCCTGGTCGCAGTCGACAACACGACGGCAACCGTACTCGCACAGCGCCCGCTGGCGCTTGGCGCGGACTTCGTCGTCATGTCCGATACGAAGGCGATGTGCGGGCACGCCGACGTCCTGCTCGGCCATGTCGCGTGCCGAGATGCGACGTGGGCGGAACGCATCCGCACCTGGCGCACACGCATGGGGTCGATTCCGGGCCCAATGGAAGTGTGGCTGGCGCACCGGTCGCTCGGCACGCTCGACGTCCGGCTCGCTCGCCAGTGCGAGAGTGCCATGACGATCGCGTCGTTTCTGGGCACGCATCCCGCGGTAATGGCCGTGCGCTATCCAGGACTTCCGTCAGATCCATCGCACGCGGTCGCCTCGCGGCAGATGGCACGTTTTGGGCCCGTGGTGAGTTTTACGTTGCGCGACCAGCCGGCTGCCGAACGGTTCTTCGAGCGTGCAACGCTGGTGCACGAAGCGACGAGCTTCGGCGGGATTCACACCAGCGCAGAACGGCGGGCGCGTTGGGGTGGAGATGATGTGCCCGCCGGATTCATCCGTCTGAGCGTCGGCGTGGAGGATATACGCGACCTGCTGACGGACATCACGGCAGCACTCGACCACGCACGCGATTCGAACGCCCAGCTCCTCCAGTCCAGTCATGCCACGTCCTGAACCCACGAACCGTCCGCTCGACACCAAGGCACAGAAGCAGGGTCGCACCACGGCGCTCATCAGCGTCGGTGTTGCACTCGTGTTGGGCGTCGCGACCTGGTTCGGGCTCAACGACGCTGCGGACTCCGGTGTTGCACGGCTCGCGCGCATCGATCGCGTCCGCGCAGAGTGTGAAGAAGGATGGCGTGGTGCCCGCAACGCGCTCGATACGGCGACCGTCGACCGGTTGTCGTTGCCGGACACGATCGACCCGGGCAGCAGCGCCGAGCTGTCACGTTGCGCCAACCTCCGCCCGCAGGGGCTTCCGACGCGCCTGCCCAACCCGCGCGAAATGTCGGGCGAGAAGATGCCGGGTGGACTGCGCTGAGGAGCGTGCCCAATGAACAGAGCCTGGTGGCTGCTGGTAGTGGCGGGCGTACTCGAAGTCGTATGGGCCATCGGGCTCAAGACCTCCGACGGCTTCCGCAAGCCGGGCCCCACGGCGATCACGGTGAGCGCAATGATCGCGAGCTTCTACTTCCTTGCGCAGGCGCTCAAGACGTTGCCAGTCGGTACCGGCTACGCGGTGTGGACGGGGATCGGCGCGGTTGGAACCGCGATCATCGGCGTGCTGGCGTTCGGCGAGTCGCGTGACTGGGGGCGCGTGCTCTCCATTGCGCTGATCGTGGCGGGAATCGTCGGGCTCAAGATCACGTCGAAGTAGGGTCGGTCACGAGGTCGTGCGCCTCAGCGTCTCGCACAGCCTTTCACCACGGCAAGCGCATTCGCGACAGGCCGTTCCCCGACGGCATCCGACGGGCGGTTCACTACATTGCTCGCGACGGCGCCCATGGCGACGGCGCCCATGGCGACGGCGCCCATCGCGACGACCATTGCGCTCGAACCACCACCATCGAGATTCACCGCGTCGCGCGCGCCCAGCCCGCGCAGCAACGACGCCGTTTCGCGCAGCGACATGCCGACGCTATACCCGGGCTGACGCCCGTCGATCACGACCATGAACAACCGACGGCCGCCCGCAGCGATGCCGATCGCCGTACGCGGGTTGACGCCACGAAAGCTCGCAGTGCTCACCGAGTCGACGGCGCCGACGATCGCGCTGTCGCGCAGCAGCACGGGCATTCCTCCCACTGCGTGCATGATGTCGTTCGGTGCCGTCTCGCGGGTTATGCCGACAGTGTCGCCCGTTCGCATCGACTGCTCCTGGGCCGACAGCTCGATCAGGAACAGCGTGTCGCCACGTGCGACACGGGGAGAGCGCGGAGAGGATGACACGTTCGAAGCCGACTCGCTTTCGGCACGAATGACGTAGCGATCACCACTCCCAGCGACCGGCACCAGCACACGTATGAGTCCCGTAATCGTGCTGTCCAGTGCAACGCCCCATACGCCGTCGACGATGCCCGGCACGTTGCGGGTGGGCCGGTTCCACGAGGAGATCGCGATGCTGCCCCGCGGCGACGCGACCGTCGCGCGCACGGTCAACGTTCCCACATACGGCGTTCCGTCACGCCGCATTCCGAAGACGGGTCGAGCGATCGGCCCGCTCACGAGCCGCCCATCTTCGATGTGGGCACCGGTCGGAACTCCCGGAGGCGCAAACAGAAAGAAGTCGGCGTTGACGGCAGCGATCGGTGTGAACTCCGGACGCAGGCCCGCCAGCAGTGCACTTGTGGTACGGCGTCCCTCGGCGCCAGATGCACCCTTGACGCTTCGCACCGACACGCACGCAGTGAGGTCCACGTCGAGCACGAACGCGCGCCATGGCGCCGCAACGTTCACGAGGCGGTGGAGCCGAACCCCGGGAGCGATGGTCTCCGACGCGATGCTGTCGGCGCCCGCTCCGCGAAATGATTCGCTGGTGCTCAGTGCTGGCGCGCGGGCCGGACCGCGAGATGACGCGCGCGTTGCGCAGCCGGTGAGCAGCGCAGAAACCAGCGCCGCCGCAGTCAAGGCGGTTGCCGTTGCGTTCATCCGGGTGCTCACCCGAGCAGCTCCACCACCGATGCCGTCAGGTAGCGCAAACCGAGATCGAGCGAGCGCTCGTCGATCTGGAACTGCGGGTGATGATGCGGATGCACGATTCCCTCGGAACCGTTGCCCGCGCCGACGAAGGCGAACACGCCGGGTGCGCGCTGCTGGTACGCCGAGAAGTCTTCGCCGCCCATGGTGGGGCGCATTGGAGCAAGTGCAGCGTCTCCAAATGTCCGTCGTACCAGGCCCGCCAGCCGATCCGTGAGCATCGGATCGTTCACCACGGGGCGGTAACCACGTTCGACCGTGAACTCCGCCGTCGCGCCGTGTGCTTCTGCAATGCCATGGATCATCCGGGCCATCAGCTCCGGTACGCGAACGCGCAACGACGCGTCGAACGTACGGAAGGTGCCGGCGAGAAATGCCGTATTCGGGATCACGTTGAGTGCCGTGCCCGCGGCGAACTGCGTCACCGACACCACGACGTTGTCCAGGGGATCGACCGCGCGCGCCACGATGTGCTGAAGCGCCGTGACGATTGCGGCACCGACGACGATCGGGTCGATCGTGTCATGGGGCGCCGCGGCATGCCCGCCCTTGCCGGTGATCGTGCATCTGAAGTTGTCTGGCGCAGCCATGGCTGGACCCGACACGAGTCCGATGGATCCGTACGGCATCGTCGACCAGAGATGCAGGCCGATCACCGCCTCCACGTCATCCATGACACCTCGCGCCACCAACTCTTCTGCACCGCCAGGTGCCAGTTCCTCGGCGTGCTGGAAGATGAATCGCACTTCGCCGGCGAGGTGCTCGCGATGGCGCGCGAGCAGGGTCGCGAGCCCGAGTGCGATCGCGGTGTGGCCATCATGTCCGCACGCGTGCATCGACCCTGCGATTCGCGAGCGGTAGGGAACGTCGTTCTCCTCCGCGATCGGGAGGGCGTCGATATCGGCCCGAACCGCGATCGTTCGGCCCGGGCGGTGCCCTCGGAGCACTGCCAGCACGCTCGTCTCGGTCGGGCTGGTGACCTCGAGCCCGCCGACGGCGGCGAGCGATTCACGAATGAATCGCGCCGTTTCATGCTCATGAAACGCTTCTTCCGGATGCATGTGCAATTGACGGCGCCATTCCACGACCTGCGGCGCCAGCGTCGATGCTTCGTCGAGCAGCCTGGGGGTCTCGAGTGCCGTGCTGGTCATGATGATTTCGGTGTCGGGGAGCCAAACAGTCCTCGGAAGCTGACCAGGACACCCACTGGGCGCCATCGCCGCGCACTGCCCCGGTTGCAACCGTGCCCGCGTCGCGCACGTAGTTTTGTGCATGACTCCCACTCAGGCCGCCGTGCAGCCACCACCAGCGCCAACCGCGCCAATTGCTATTCCCGGAGCGGGAGCTGGAGCCGGCTCGCCGGCGACTGCAGCGACTCCGGTCGCTGGCAGCACCCAGATTCCTCCCGGTGGCTTCACGCAGGAGTTCGTGAATGCCCTGAATCGACGCAAGAGTTTGCTCTCCGACCAGCTGAGTTCCGCGCAGGGTCGGCGCGACGAGGTGGCGAAGGATCTGCGAAGCGCCCGGAGTGGCACGGAGCGGGCCGGGCTGGAGAAACGTCTCGAGGTGCTGGATAACCGTCTCGCGCAGCTCGAAACCGATATTGCGGCGAATGGCCAGCTGCTGGCGTCCGCCCCCTCCAACCTGCTCGCGCGCGCCGGTGGCGCGGTGACACCGTCGAAGGACGATGGGGTCGGGCCGTTCTCGTCCGGTCAGTTCACCGCGGTCTCCATCGTGTTCACGCTCTTCGTCATGGCGCCGCTGGCAATGGCGACTGCGCGCACGATGCTGAAACGGTTCGGGCAGCCCAAGCCCGCGCCGCAGCTGCTCGAAAGTTCGGCGCGTCTGGAGCGCATGGAGCAGGCGGTGGATGCGATTGCCGTGGAAGTCGAGCGCATTTCGGAAGGACAACGCTTCGTCACGGGCATCATGGCGAAGCGCGGGGAAGTCCCCGCGCTTGCGATGCAATCAGCCGACCGGCAGTAGCGCCCGCAGTAGCGCCCGCAGTAGCGCCCGCAGTAGCAGCTACGGCTGGATCGCCGTCGTCGGCTTGAGCACCAGGTTTTCGATGAAGAATTCCATCATCCGGGGACCCATCAACGCGGTGTGTCCGGCATCGGGGCCGACCTGCACCTCGAACGACTTGCCGGCGCGCTGCAGCGCCTGGATCAGCTGCATCGTGTTGGACGGGTGCACGTTGTTGTCGGCGGTGCCGAAGTAGAGCATCAACCGGCCCTTGAGCTTGTCGGCATACTTCATCGCGCTACCGGCATCGTATCCGCTCGCGTTTTCCTGCGGCGTCCACATGTAGCGCTCGGTGTAGATCGAGTCATAGTTGCGCCAGTCGGTCACGGCCGACATCGCGCTCGCCGCCTGGAAGACGTCGGGATGACGCAGCAGCGCGAGCGCCGACGCGTAGCCGCCGTACGAAGTACCGAAGATCCCGACGCGCGAGAGGTCGACGTAGGGGCGGTCCTTGAGCGCCTTCACGCCCTCCGCCTGGTCGTCGACTTCGACGGTGCCAAGCTTCCCGTAGATCGCATCGAGAAACTTCTTGCCGCGACCGGCGGCGCTGCGTGAGTCGAGCGACAGCACGATGAAGCCGAGTTCCGTGTACTGGTGCGGCATCGTGAATGTCTCGCGCGCGCCATTCGTCGCCGGCCCACCGTACACGGTGACGAGCACCGGATACTTGCGCGTCGGATCGAAGTTGGACGGCTTGTGCAGCAGGCCGTGCAACGTCGTCACGCCGTCCGCGGCCTTGTACGTGTAGAGCTCCACGGCCTTGAGCCCGAGGCTGTCGAACTTGCGGGTGTCGCTCTTTGCGAGCTCGCTCACCACGGTGCCGTTGGCATCGAGGAGCCGCGTGACGGGGGCCTTGTCGTGCGTCTGCGCGACATCGACGAAATGACGGCCGTCGGGCGACATCGTGACCGCGTGATGGAATGCGGGGTCGGTGAGTCGCTTGTCGCCCTTGCCGTCTAGCCCGACCCGATGCAGCTGCATCATCATGTGGTTCGCGCCATCACGCGCCATGTAGTACAGCGCGTTCGCCTTCTCGTCGACGCGGACGATGTTGGCCGCCTCGAACTCACCCTTCGTGAGCGTCGTGAGCAGCTTGCCGCTGGTGTCGTACAGATAGAAGTGCTTGAATCCCGTGCGCTCGCTTTCCCAGATGAAGCGTTGGCCGTCCGCGAGGTAGCGCATCTCGGGGATATTTTCGGTCCAGCTGGGCAGCCATTCCTCGCGCACGATCGCGCGGCACTTGCCGGTCGACGGCGCGCACGCCGTGAACTCCATGACGTTCTGGCGGCGGTTGGTGCGATTGAACGTCAGCGACTTGCCGTCCGGCGACCAGCCGACGTTGTACACGTAATGGCCAACGACGCTGTTGTCGAACGGCTTGCCGTCGCGCACGTCGATCTTCACGGACTGCTTCGAGGCGAGATCGTACACGAAGAGGTCGACGATCGGATTGGGCGCGCCGGCCTTCGGGTATGCCTCGGTGTCGAGCGTAGCCTGCGTCTTCGTCTGGTCCATGCCGAGGTAGTAGTCCGGCACGGGGCTTTCGTCGAAGCGATAGTAAGCGATCGCGGTGCCAGCGGGATTCCACCACATCGCGGTGTTCTGGTTGAGCTCCTCGCCGTACACCCATGACGCCGTGCCGTACTTGATGCGCTTCGCCTCGCTGCCGTCGCTCGTGATGGCGAACTCGTTGCGCCCGGACGTGTCGCTCACGAACAGGTTGCGGTCGCGGTAGAACGCCTTGCGCGTGCTGTCGGGCGAAAGTGCCGATGCAACCTGACGGCCTCGTGCGGGTGCACCGCCACCCCGACCACCCCGTCCGCCCGCCATGGCAGCAGAGGGTGGCGCTGCAGTCGTCGCCTTCGTCGCGACGTCGTAACGCCACCGCTTGCCATCCTTGGCATACTCGAACGACTTGCCGTCGGCAGCCCAGGTGACACCGATGGTGCCAAGGTTGACCGATGTGCCAATGAGTGGCTGCATCCGCGCATAACGCTCGTAGCCCGGCATGGTCTTGAAGCGATCCTGTGCGGAGAGCACCGCGGGCAGGATGACGGGGAGCAGGCTGAGGAATGCGACGCGGCGCGCGCGGATACGGAGTGCCATGCGGGGGTTCCAGCGGCGGGGGACGGATAGAATGAACAGACCCGGGAAAGCTACGCCGATGCCGGGAGCACGGCAGGCGTCTGGGACGGGATTCGCAGACGAGGCGCGGTCGACTCGAACTGCTTTCCGCGGATACGAACAGATCGAAAAAGGGAAACAACGCGGATCTGTACGTCGCGCGCGACCCGGCACGGTGCGCGTGGCGAGATCGCCTCCTTTTTGTGAACAGCACGCGGGGGGCGGGAGCAGTGCGGAGCCCATCAAAGAAATGGACGACGGTAGCTACGCGCGTCGTCCTTTCCGCTCACACCGGCCAGATCCGCGTTGTTTCCGCCTGATCTGTTCGTATCCGCGGAAAGCAGTTCAAGTGAACAGCACTGCCCGTGCCCTACTCCGGCGTTGGCGGTCCCGCGATGCCCATCGCCTGTTGCCGCGGGTCGTTCCGTCCGTGCGTCGCGGCGTACAGTTGCTCGATCGGAATTTTCGGAGTGCGATCGGCGAACAGCAGGCCGTTCGCTTCCTGATACGTGTCGGTGAACTGCGTGTAGCAGAACCCGGCCAGCAGCGGGAGCCCGTGGAAAGCCGCGATGAGCGCCGAGTAACGTGCCGCGAACTCGTCGGCCGACTCACTGCGCGAGTAGCCCCAGGTGCTCTGCTTGTCCGACGCAAACGCGATCCCGCCGCATTCCGTCACCATCAGCGGCTGCCCGCGGTGCTCGTACCCCTCGAGTGTGATGAGCCGCCCCGCGGGGCCGACCTGCTTGAGCAGCTGCGGCACGACGTCCTGCGTGTCGTACCGGCGTTCGATGCGACCGGGATCCGAGTCGTAGTCGTGAATGCCGATGATGTCGGTTGCGGCGCTTTCCCACCCGTCGTTTCCGACCACGGGACGCGTCGGGTCGAGTGTTTTCGTGAGGTGATAGAGCGCTTGCACGTAGTGCCGCTGTGCCTCGATCGCCGGCAGGTCGGGCACGCCCCACGATTCGTTGAACGGCACCCAGGTGACGATGCACGGGTGACTGTAGTCGCGATCGATGACCGCGGTCCACTCGCGCGTGAGCCGGTCCACCGACTGCTTCGTGAACCGGTACGCACTCGGCATCTCCTCCCACACCATCAAGCCGAGCGTGTCGGCCCAGAAGAGGAAGCGCGGGTCTTCGATCTTCTGGTGCTTGCGGACGCCATTGAATCCCATCGCCTTCGCCAGCTCGACGTCGCGCTTGAGCGCGTCATCCGACGGCGCGGTGATGCCGGACTCCGGCCAGTAGCCCTGGTCGAGTACCATGCGCAGGTAGTAGGGACGGCCATTGAGCATGAACCGGCCCATCTGCGTGCTCACGTTCCGGATCGCGGTGTAGCTGCGCACTGCGTCGATGAGCTCACCACGACCGCCCCACAGGAACAGCTCTGCCTTGATGAGCTGCGGGCGTTCCGGACTCCACAGGATCTCGTTGCGGAAGTCGTCGATACCGGGGTCGGAGAGTGCGATGCGTCGGTGTACCTCGCCCGCGATCACGGTGTACGTATCGTCTGCGAGTACGCGATCGCCGACGCTCAACTTGACGTTGAGCCGCAGCCCCTCGCGCCGCAGCCCCTGGCACCATGCCTCGATTCCGATTTCGTAGCGTTCGAGATTCGATGTCCAGCGGACGCTGTCGATCCACGTTGCCGGCACCTTCTCCAGCCAGACCGTCTGCCAGATCCCGGTGGTGCGCGGGTACCAGATGCTGTGCGGCTCGAGCTGCCAGTCCTGCTTGCCCCGCGGCTTCGCCAGGTCGTGCGGGTCATCTTCGGCGCGCAGCACGATCGTCGCGCGCTCACCCGCACGCACGAAGTACGTCATGTCGATCGTGAAGGGCGTGTATCCGCCTTCGTGGAAACCCGCTGGATGCCCGTTCACCCACACGACGGCCGCATAGTCGACCGCGCCGAAGTGCAGGAGAATGCGCTCGCCGTCGACGAGAGTCGGCACGGTCACCTTGCGGCGATACCAGCAGCTCCGAAAGAAGCCGGTGTACCCGATACCGCTCATCGCCGTTTCCGGCGCAAAGGGCACCTGGATCGTTCCGGTGAACTTCACCTGCGAGGGCACGCTCCAGATCGCGTCGACGTCGATCGCGAACTCCCATGGCCCATCGAGTGATTCCCACCCTTCACGCTCGAGCTCGGGTCGCGGGTATCCCCGGCTTCCTTCGACCGGGTTCGCCTCGATCGAATCAGTCGGTGGGATCGGAGAGCGCAGATCGCTGGTCGGCGACGGAATAGAAGAAGAGTCCAAGAGCGTTGGGCAACAGGCGAGACGGGGTCATGCAAACGGACGCGTGCTCCCGTGCCCTGCACGTCCAAGGCCAGCGCTGAGTCAGCCCATGGTCGACACCCCGACAGTGCTACGCGGGCAGGTCGTCCGCGACGCGGTCGCCGAGCATGGTCGCCTTCCCCAGCAGCGGCATCATGCCGGGCCGCACGCCTACACCGCGCAAGCGTTCGTAATTGAGCCGGAACAGCGCGACGACTGCCGGAATATCGTGTTCCGTTCGGATGCGCACGCTCACCCAACCTGTATGAGGCAGTGTGCGATGTGCCTCGGCACGCCCTGCGCTCACGAGGTCACGGCGCAGCCGTACGGGGAAGGGAAGATCGGCGACACCACCGGCATGCACGTGTCCCATCTCTCGGCGCCCGACGCGGTACTCGACACCACCGAACCGGTGCGGCGACACCTCGACTCCATCCCACCCACGCAGGATGGAGGTGAGCAGATCGATCGAACGGGCTGCGGTCGCTTGCCCGGTGCCGCCGACATCAGGATATCCCACAGGTCTCCCGGTAAACGCCATCGCCGTTCGGGCCGTTACCACCAGCACGCGGTAGCATGCAGCCCAGCTACGCAAAGCGCGAGCCGAGGTGTGACATTCCGAACGCGCAATTGCTGCCGTGGAGAGGTTCGGCCGCACGAAGCGTGTCGCCCCCTCAGGCTCGAGCGCGCTAACGTTGGGCCATGAACCCAAACCCGCTCTCCTCGCACCACGTCTACGTGCCGCACGCCTCGTCGGATCCACGCCATGTGGCGGTGCTCGCTCGCGACCGCGCATTCGATGGTGCCTTCGTGTTCGCTGTCACATCGACCGGGATCTACTGTCGGCCGTCGTGCCCGGCCCGGCGCCCGCGTGCGGATCGTGTCCGTTTCTTCGCCAGTCCGGCAAACGCACGGGTTGGCGGGTTTCGCGCATGCCTGCGCTGCAAGCCGGATGCACAGGACGCCGATGCAGGGGATGCTGCCACACGCGGGGTGGTGAAGGCACTGCTGGAGATCGAACAGGCATCGCGGCCTATGTCGCTCGACGCGCTGGCCGACGCAGCCGGCATGAGTCGCGCGCACTTCCAACGCGTCTTTACCCGCGTGGTGGGTTGCTCTCCACACCAGTGGCAGACGGCGCAGCGCGCCGAGCGATTGCGCTCGGGACTCACGGCCGGTGCACCGGTCACGAGCGCGGCATTCGCGGCCGGATTCGAATCGCTGCCGCGCGCGTACGCTGCGGCAGAGCATCACTTCGGAGTGACGCCGGGCGCGTTGCGCCGCGGTGCGCCGGGTGAAACGGTTTTCTATACCGTGGCCCAGTGCGCACTCGGCCACGTTCTGGTGGCGATGACGTCGCGTGGCGTGTGCCGCGTGATCGTGGGCGACGGTGGCGACGCACTGGTAGAACAGCTCGGGCGTGAGATGCATGCCGCAACGCTGGTCGCGGACGATCCGGCTGTTCGCGAGACGGCGCGCGCCGTGGTGCACGCGGCGAGCGGTGCGACGCTGGCGCATCCGTTGCCGCTCGACCTGCGCGGAACGGCGTTCCAGCAGCGGGTGTGGAAGGAACTCACTCGCATTCCGCGCGGCGAGACGATCACGTATGGCGAACTCGCGCGCCGAATCGGCGCACCTGGTGCGGTGCGGGCCGTTGGCACGGCATGCGGAGCCAATCCAGCTGCCGTGATCGTTCCCTGCCACCGCGTACTGCGCGGCGACGGGTCGCTCGGCGGCTACCGTTGGGGCGTGGAGCGCAAGGCGATGCTGCTGCGGTCAGAGTGCGACGGTGAGCCGGTGGAAGAACGTTGATGCCGTCCGCATTCGGTGAGTGCGACTTTGAACTGCGGATAAACGGATAAAAACAGATCACAGCTGAAACAAAACGGATTCTTGCGGCGCGAACGACGGGCTTGTGGTCTGTGATGCTGGTATCGGGCTTTGTTGGGAACAGCTTTCGGGCCTCAGAGGGGATGGGCGGAGCCCAATCAAAAGAGGACGACATCAGCCCATCGATGTCGTCCTCTCTTCGTTCACCGTACAGATCCGTTTCGTTTCAGCCGTAATCTGTTCTTATCCGTTTACCTGCAGTTTCAAGTCGCCCACACCAACCCCAGCATCACACCGGGAACAGCATTTCGCGGTAACGCGGCAGCGGCCAGAATGCGTCGCCGATCGTGACCTCGAGTGCGTCTGCGGCGGCGCGTGCCTCGCCCATCGCGTCGCATGCGGTCGACGTGAGGTACTTGGCCTGCGCATGCGGGTCGTCGTGCAGCCCCTCGGCCTTGGCGATTGCCTTGGCGATTTCGACCCGTGCCTTCTGCAGGGCTGCAACCTGTTTCGACGTCGCGTTCGCGGCATCGACCAGCGGCTGCACATTGATGCCGCTCGTGCTGCCGTTGCTTGCCGCGCTCGTGAGCTGGCCGAGGTAGGCGTACGATGCCGGCAGGATCTGCGTGTCGACGATCTCCTGCAACGTGTGCAGCTCGATCAGAATGTCCTTGATGTAGCGCTCGAGCCGGACGTGGTAACGGCTCTCGAGTTCCACTTCCGTGAGGATCCCGGTGCTCTCGAACAAGGCCTTCGCACTGTCCGACAGCAGCTGCTCCAGCGCTTCCGGCGTGCGGCGCAGGTTGAGCAGGCCACGCTTGGAAGCTTCCACCACCCACTCGTCCGAGTAGTTGTTGCCCTCGAAGCGCACTGCAGCCGTTTCCTTGAATGCTGCGCGCACTACCTTGAGCACCGCGTCGTCCGTGCTCTTCGTGGACTCGAGCTCGTCGCGCAGCGAGACGATCACATCGCCGATAGCTTCCGCAACGGCCGACTGCAGCAGCATCACCGGGAACGCGATGCTCTGCGACGCACCCACGGCGCGGAACTCGAACTTCGCGCCCGTGAACGCGAACGGGGACGTGCGATTGCGATCCGTGTTGTCCTGTTCCACTTCCGGCAGCTTGGCGACGCCAAGCTGCAGCATGGCCTGCTCGGCGTTCGAGGCCGACGTCTTGCCGCTCGCGATGTCATCGATCACGCCCGTGAGCATGCTGCCGACGAACGCCGAGATGATCGCCGGCGGGGCCTCGTTGGCGCCGAGGCGATGTTCGTTACCGCTCACGGCGATACCAGCGCGCAGGAGACCCGCGTGCTTGTGTACACCCTTGAGCACCGCCGCCAGGAACAGCAGGAAGCGCAGGTTCTGATGCGGCGTCTTGCCAGGCTTGAGCAGGTTCGTGCCATCGAGGTCGTTGTCGGCGGTGATCGCCATCGACCAGTTGCAGTGCTTGCCCGAGCCATTCACGCCGGCAAACGGCTTCTCGTGCAGGCTTGCATAGAGGCCATGACGCTGCGCGACCCGGCGCAGCACCGACATCACGAGCTGGTTGTGATCGGTGGCGACATCGGTGTCCTCGAAGATCGGTGCCATCTCGAACTGGCAGGGCGCGACCTCGTTATGACGCGTCACGATCGGCACACCCAGCTTGTACAGCTCGAGTTCGACTTCGCTGATGCAGGCCTGCACGCGCTCGGGGATACCACCGAAGTAGTGATCCTCGAGTTGCTGGCCGCGTGGCGGCGGTGCGCCGACGAGTGCACGGCTCGCCATCACGAGATCCGGGCGCAGCGCGAAGTGCGCGCGATCGATCAGGAAGAACTCCTGCTCGGCGCCGAGCGTGGTGGTGACGCGCTGCACGCCCTTGTCACCGATAAGCGTCAGCAGTTCCATCGCACGCGCCGACAGCACGTCCGAGCTGCGCAGCAGCGGCGTGACTTCGTCGAGGGCTTCACCGTTGTAGCCGATGAACACCGAGGGGATGCACAGATACTTGACGCCACCCGTCTCCGAGATGAACACCGGCGACGCCGGGTTCCACGCCGTATAGCCACGCGCTTCCCACGTGGCACGCAGGCCACCCGACGGGAAACTCGACGCGTCCGGTTCCGACTGAATGAGCTGCTCACCCGTGAACGACTCGATCGGCAGCTTGTTTTCGTCGAAGCTCAGGAAGGCATCGTGCTTTTCGGCGGTGAGGCCGGTCTGCGGCTGGAACCAGTGCGTGAAGTGCGACACGCCGCGCGACATCGCCCACTCCTTGATCACCTGCGCAACGACGGGCGCGATGTCGGAGTCGAGCTTCTTTCCGAGGCGAATGGTGGCGGCAAGCTTTGCGTAGACCGACTTCGGCAGCTTTGCCCGCATCTGCCGGAGGCTCAGCGTGTTGCTGCCGTACCAGCTGCTGATCGGCTGCTGGATGCCATTCTCTTCGGGGCGTGCCGTAACGCGAACGGGGCGCTGCGTGATCTCGCGGAGCGCGACCGAGCGTGGATTGATCGGAGCTGCCATATCGTGGGGTCTCAAGGATCGGGACGAGGGTAAATCCAACAGTGTGATCAACTACCCGTGCAGATATTGCAGTAAACTGATGACATTCAGTCCGGAAACCAATGCCCGACGTGAAAACTACGGCTTTCTCTTGCAAAAAATGTAGATTTTGTCGCGCAGCTGAGCACAAACGCTCATGTTTGCGAACAGAGACCGAACATAGCAGGGACGGAACCGATGATGACAGCCGTCGCTGCATGTGCTAGCGTCAGGCGTGTCCGATCTCCCGCCACCGTTTCCCGTCGTTCTTGGCGCGGTCCTTGTTGCTGCGGCACTCGCCGCCTGTGGCAACGACGACGCTCCGCGCGCTGCGCCACCATCGGCGACCGCGGCTCCCGTACCGCGTGCCCCCGTGCCGGGCGATTCGCTGTGCCCGCGCGACGGGTTGTGGAAGGCGTGCGCACTCGAGGACCGCATAGGAAAAGCCGGCCTCTCGATGAAGGCTGCCGGCGATACCATGACCGTGCCCTACCTCGACGCACCCGGCCTGCGCTACCGGGTTGGGAAATCGGCCGCGCTCATCGTGTTTTTCTACAGGGATTCATCGTCCGCGGCGCGGGACGTTGCGCCGCTCGACACGATGCGCCTTGGCGTGAAGGGGGACACCGTTGGCGTGTGGGGGTCGCAGCCGACCGATGTGATCCGATCGTCGAACATGATCGCCGTGCTGCTCGATGCGAGCCCGTTGCAGACCGAGCGCATTCGGCTGGCCATTACCGCCGGCGCACCACAGCCGTACACGGACACGCCGCAGACGCTGCCGCTGGCGCCAGTCTCACGCTAGCGCAGTCAGCGCGAAGCCTTCCACTCCGCGTAAGCGCGTTTCGCGGCGGCGCCACCCATCACGATGCCGACGCGTGTCGCAAAGAATCCGCGCGCTTTCGGGGCGCGTGCTGCTTCGGGACGCCAGATCAACGATGCACTCGTGCCCGCCAGAACGCCGGCGATGAATGGAAGGTCTGGCCGCGCGCGACCGTCGACGGTGCGCAGTGTGAATGTCTTCGTGATGCCACAGCCGATCGCGCGACGAATCCCTGACCCGCAAGGCGACCGGTCATCCTTCCACGGCAACGAACGGCCGACGACGAACTGCACACCTTCCTCGACGGCAGTGAAGCCCAGCTGATCACCCAACCGCTTGCCGTAGCCGCCCCAGGTGCGCGACCATTTTGTCGGGCTGCCGATGATCTGCCCGCCAGTCGCCGCACCCACCATGCCGACCCCGAGTGCCGCAAGGTGTGACGTCAACGACGCATCGTGCGCATCGTGCGCAGCGCCGTGCTCCAGGGAGTCTTGGGAAGGACGGGGAGTAGCTTGCGCATGCGCAGTGCGCGGAGCGACCGCAACGAACGCGGTGCCAGCGCCGGCGAGAGCGATAGCGAGGGCTATGGCGCCAGAAGCCGCGAGTGAGGCGCCGGCACGAATGAAGTGCAGAACAGGCATGTATGGAAAGCTACTCACGCCGCTCCTGACATTCGTCGCGCAGGGCAACCAATCACGGCACTGGCGGCTCTGGTCCGGTACATTTCGCCCGTCCCCAGCATTGCCCCGACACCTCAGTCCGGCTGTACTCGCATGGTGTGTGCTTCATGATTCCCACGATTCTCGAAGGTGCGCTGCATCGTGGCTGTGGTGGCCGGTATGCCCTCAATACCGAAACTGTTTCCATGCGCATGAGCGGCATGGCAGCCGACGTCACGCGGGAGTTCTACCGCTGTGAAAAATGCGGGCACGAGCAGCGGACGATCGACCAGCGCGATGCGGCGGAGAAAGCAGCGGTCGAGCGCATCCGTGCCGTGCATGACTTGCTCACGCCGAAAGGCATCAAGTACCTGCGTGAATCGCTGTCGCTGACGATCGCGCAGCTGGCGGACCTGTGCTACGGAACGCCGAAGGCAATCGTGGAAGGGTGGGAGAAGGGCAAGTACCTGCAGAATCGCGAGGCAGACGCGCTGCTGCGCAGCCTCGAGTTCCCGGAGACACTGCAACGCCGCGCGTCGAAAGCAGGGGTAGTGCTCGCGTCGGCGGCTGACGAAACAGGCGCCACCGCCGCCGCACCGGCCACCGCTTCAGAAACGCAGGAGCCCGTATCGCGCTGATCGAGACGCATGCGCTGACACGCCGGTACGGCGAGGTGCTCGCACTCGACGCGCTCACTGTATCGATCGAGCCGGGCATCACTGGTCTCGTTGGTGCGAACGGGGCGGGGAAGAGCACGCTGGTGAAGATCCTTCTCGGGCTCGTCGAGCCGAGCAGTGGGTCCGCCACGGTGCTCGGTCACGACGTGTCGCGCAATGGCCGAGCGATTCGCGCGCTCGTCGGGTACATGCCGGAGCACGACTGCCTGCCCCCGGACACCAGTGCAACGGAATTCGTGTCGTTCATGGCGCGCTGTTCCGGGTTGCCACAAGGCGCAGCGCGCGAACGCGCAGCAGAGACGCTGCGTCATGTTGGGTTGTTCGAGGAGCGCTACCGTCCGATGGGTGGGTACAGCACCGGGATGGCGCAACGTGTCAAGCTTGCCCAGGCGCTCGTGCACGACCCGCGCGTGCTGATCCTCGATGAGCCCACCAACGGTCTCGATCCGGCGGGACGCGACGAGATGCTCGAGCTGATCCAGCGCACCGGCCGCGAGTTCGGGATATCGGTGCTCGTGAGCTCACATCTGCTCGGTGAGCTCGAGCGGATCTGCGAGGGGGTCGTGCTCGTCGAGCAGGGCCGGCTGGTACGCGCGGAACGACTCGGCGCGCTCACAGGCGCGACAGGGATGCTGATCGTGGAAGTCGATGGCGATCCGGTGCACTTCGCGCAACGGTTGACGGCGCGCGGCGTGACGGCGCGGGCCGATCGCCTTCGCGTGCTCGTGTCGGTGCCCCCGGGCGACGAGATCGCGTCGCTGCAGGCGTGCTGCGATGGGGTGCGCGACCTGGCCGCCGACGACGGCGTCGGCCTTCTCCGGCTCGAGCGGCACCGCGGCAAGCTCGAAGACCTGTTCACCACCGGAGAGGTCGCCCATGTCTGACACGATGCGCAGCGACGCGAAGGGCGTGACAGGCGTAACAGGCGAATCGACAATTCACGACCTCGGGTACCGGCGATACGAAGGGACGCGCGTCGGCGCGGCCGGCGCGTGGCGCGCGCTGTTCCGTCAGGGGTTCCGCGCGATGTTCGGACTGGGACGACCGGCCAAGGCAAAGGCGGTCGCAGCGTTCGTTTGCGCCGCAAGCACGCTGCCAATGCTCGGTCAGGTCTCGGCGGCGTCGTTGTCGCAGGGCATGATGAAGATCACCGTCGGCGGGTTCGTCGCGCCGAACATCATTCTCTTCGCGCTGTTCGTCGCCGCACAGGCGCCGGAGGTGCTGAGCCGGGACCAGCAGCATCGCGTGTTGCCGCTCATCCTGACGCGCGACGTGACACGCTTCTCGTACGCGAGTGCGCGGTTCTGCGCCATCCTCGCCGCGCTGTTACTCGTGGCGCTTTGCCCGCTGATGCTCTACTTCCTCGGCGAGATCGGAATCTCGGCGGATCCGGCCAAGCAGTTCTCGGAGACTGGCTGGAAGTTCTTTCCCGTTCTCGCACAGGCGGCACTGACGTCGGCAGCGATTGGCGGGTTGGGGGCCGCGCTCGCGAGCTGGACACCGCGTCGCGCGTTCGCGACTGCGGCGATCATCGGGGTTTTCCTCGTGACGACGGCGGCGGGGCAGATCGTGCAGGAGATGTCGGGTGACGCGCGGCGCGTGCGCATCGATGCGGCGCTCATCGCGCGTGAGGAGGCCCGGAGCGACGCGGAGCGCGCCGAGTCCCTGAAAGCGGACTCGATCCGAACAGCAGCCTTTCGTCGCCGCGCACCGTCTGGCGTTGAGGCGGGCCCGCAGACGGCAGCCGACAGCACGCGTGCTGCGGCGCGGAAGGCCCGGCGGCTGCTTCCGGATTCGATCGTCATGCTGGTCGAGGACTCGGTGATGAGCAGAGAGTCCGGGCGCGAGCGTTCGATGCGCCGGATCGGCGAGATCATGAGCTCCCCAATTGCGTTCGAGACGCAGGCAATGCTGTTCTTCGGCCACACGACGCGGCGCATGGAGCGGCTCACGCCGATCCCGCTGTGGCAGTATGCGCTCTACCATGTAGGTGTCGGCCTGTTCGGCGCCTTGCTCCTTGGCGTGCGGATCTGGCGAGTGCACACATGACGATGAACGGAACCCCACCCGGAACCCCGCTCGAGATCTCCGGCGTGTCGCACTGGTACGGCGACGTCGTCGCAGTGAACGAAATCAGCTGCACCGTCAGCCCAGGTATCACGGGACTGCTCGGGCCGAACGGCGCGGGGAAGAGCACGCTGCTGCAGCTGGCGGCCGGGCTCCTCGCCCCGTCGAACGGGAGCGTGCGCGTGTACGGCGAATCGCCGTTCGCGTCTCCCGGAGTCTACGCGCGCGTCGCGCTGGTGCCGGAGCGCGAGGCGCTGCCGGGTATGATGACTGCCCGTGCGTTCATCGCGTCGCGTGCCGCGTTGCTCGGGATCGAGGACGTGCGCGGTGCCACGCAGCGCGCGCTGGAGATGGTGGAGATGGATACCGCCGCCGACCGCCGCATCGGCGGATTCAGCAAGGGGATGAAGCAGCGCACGAAGCTCGCAGCCGCGCTCGTGCACGGGCCGAGTCTCGTGCTGCTCGACGAGCCATTCAACGGGCTCGACCCGCGGCAGCGGTTGCAGATGATGCGTCTGCTCGAGGAGCGTTCGCACGAAGGCATGGCGGTGCTGCTCAGCTCCCACATTCTCGAGGAGATCGAGGGCGTCGCGAGCCGCATCCTTGTCATGCTCGCGGGGCGACTCGCGGCGAGTGGCGACTACCGCACGCTGCGACGCTTGATGACCGACCGTCCCCACACGGTGCGCGTGCGATCGAGCGACGACCGCGCACTCGCGAGCGCACTGCTCACGAGCCCCGTAGTGCTGGGGCTCGATCTCGAGACGACGGGGCTGATCATCCGCGCGACCGACTACACGTCGCTCGCGCGCGCGCTCGCGCCGGTGGCGCGCGCGCAGGGAGTCTCGCTGTTCGAGGTGCGAGCGCTCGATGAGTCGCTCGAACACGTCTTCGCCTACCTGGTGGCCCGATGAGCGCGCCCACGACTCGCACCGTCGCCCTGTCGCGAAAGGCCCGGCTCGCAACGAGCCTGCTCGCGCTCGTCCGACTCTCGGTGGCACGTACGTTCACGCCGATGTTGGCGGCGGCGATGGCGGCGCTGCTGCTCCTGCCGATGCTCTTCGCATTCGCGTGGCGCGCCAACATCCCGTCGGACGCGGACATCGCGCAGCTGCTCGCAACGCGACTCGATCAGCTCATCCTCGCGCTGGCGACGCCAGTGACGGCGCTGCTCCTCGGCACGAGCGCGCTGAGCGCAGAGGCGGAGGACGGAACGCTCCTCTATATCGTGACGACGACGACGCCGCGGTGGTGGATCGCAGCGTCACGCGTGCTGTTCGCAGCGACGCTCGCGGCGCTGCTGTCGGCGGGCAGCGTGGCCGCGACGGGGTTCATCACGTCGCCGTCGGAGGATCCGGCGAACGTGATCCGTGCATTCGTCGTGGCGGCAGCATTCGGCGGGGCGACGTACGCGGCGCTGTTCACGGCGCTCGCGCTCCTCGTGCGGCGCTCGCTGATCGTGGGGCTCGTGTATGTGCTCTTCTGGGAAGGTATCCTGAGCCAGACGTTTCCGGCGATCCACTATCTCAGTGTGCGCCAGTGGTCGCTGGCGATCGCGAAGCGGCTCACCGACGCGTTCGACGCAAGCGCAGCGCCGGGACCGTCGGTGCGCGTCGCGATCATCGGTGCGACGGCCGCGTTCGTACTAGCCGTGGTGCTCGGCGGCCGGAAGCTGCACACGCCGCGGATCACACGCATCGGCACATGATCCGGGATTTTCCACAGCCACCCTATGGGCGCCCGGCGTGCATGGCGGCGCGCAGCTCCAGATCCGGCAGTGTGTTTCTGAGTACCGCGTCGATCAGCGACAACCGGGATTCGGCCGAGCGATCTGTCAGCAGATTCTGGCGCTGTGTGAGGTCCAGATCGATCATGCCCGCAATGGCGAACGAGATCAGCCCTGGGTCGTCCGGCAGTTCCGGATGGACGCCGGGTTCCTCTCGGTTGAGGGTGCGCACTGCCGCCACCACGCGCTTGAACCGCAACACCACCTCGTCTGCAGCGACCGCGAGCGCTACTGGAGGTGCCGTATCGTGGTCGCTGAATGGCAGCACGTCGGCCACGTTGTACTCGGCCGGATCGTCGACGAATGCGTCGAGCGTGAATCGCTCGCGTCCGACGATTATGATGTTGGCGCGCCCATCCGGCATCATCTCGACGTCAGTGACTTCCGCGACGCAGCCCACTCGTCCCCTTGGAAGTTCCCGTTCGCGGACCGCAGGCATCGCCGCGATGATGCCGAAGCGTCGCGTGGTGTCCTTGATGTCCGCGAGCAGCTGCCGGTAGCGCGGCTCGAACAGGTGAAGCGGAACCGACACGCCCGGAAAAAGCACGAGACCGAGCGGAAAGAGCGGCAGGCGAAGAGGCGGCATGTGCGAAGGGATTTGCTAAGGTGTGTGCTGATGTTAGCTCATGCCGCCCCGATCCAGTTCCCGTTTCCTCCGGTGTTTCCTACAGCACGCGTGTGATGCGCTCCACGTCGTGCCGGTGCGACACGAATCCTTCCTCGGCGCCGTGCCCAAGCGAAACGAGCGCAGTCACCGTGGCATGCTCGGGGATGCCCAGTAGTGCCTTCACCTTCGGCGCCTCGAATCCGAGCATTGGTGACGTGTCCAGACCCTGTGCACGCGCGAGCAACAGCAGATAGCCCAGCGCGATGTTCGACTGCGCATTGGCCCACACCCCACGGGCTTCGACGCTCATGCCGCCGAAGGTGCGCTCGAGCATGGCTATCGTGTCGGCGCGCTTCTCGGGGGTGAGGTCGGGATGCACGACCTCGCCAAGATGCTGGAGCGTATCCTCCATGTCTGCGTACAACGCGATCACTACCGGGGCGCCCGTGATCTGCTTCTGTCCATAGGCGGCAGCGCCCAGTGCTGCCCTGGTATCAGCGCTGCGCACCACAACGAAACGCCACGGCTGCAGGTTGAACGCCGATGGTGCACGACCGGTGAGCGTGAGGAGTTCGGTTACCGTCTCGTCGTCGATCGGCTCCCCAGAGTAGCTGCGGACCGAGCGGCGCGACCGCGCGGCCATCGCGGTGTCGGTGCCAGCCCACTCACCGAGAACCGCCGTGGGGCGCTCGATGACTGCAGTCGCTATGGAATCAGATGGCTTCATCTCAGTGCTCTCCTATTGGTTTCACGGATGTCGTTATAACAGGTATATGGACAAAAAATGTTTCCGTCTGCACTACTGCCCCGGACAGTTTCGTTGAATGCCGGATAGCAGCTGCACGAGGTGCTCCTGCTCTTCGGGGTCCAGCTCGCCCAACGCGCGTGATTCGGCTTCCTGATAGGACGGAGCTGCCTGGTGGAGCAGTCGCTCACCATCGGGCGTGATGCGCGTGTGCACCAGACGGCGATCCTCCTGATTGCGGTCTCGGGCCACCAAGCCACCCGCTTCGAGCCTGTCGAGCAGCCGTGTCACGTCCGGCGCTGGTCCGGCCAGCCTCTTTCCCACTTCAGTGCAACCCAGGGACTGTTCCTTGGCATCGTTCAGCACCTGCAGCGCAGCGAACTGCGCAGTCGTCAGCCCATGTGGTTCCAGCGCGCGCGCGAGGGTGCGCTCGAGGTGAGCCGCAGTCGCGCGAAGTGCTCGCACCGCCAGGGCGGGCGTGCTCGCATCCGGCCTAGAGCCCGATGACGCATTGCCTGATGCCACACTGTTGCCCCGATCTGTCATACCTCAATATTACTTGTTCTAACGAACACTGTCAAGCCAAGGATCTCGCTAGCGAGTTCAGACCCGTCGCACCCTATGCTTCGCTACCGCGGGCGTGCCGAGCCCGATACATTGCCCCTTTCGCACCGGCTTTGCTGGTGCGGGATCCGGGCGCCGTAGCCAAGTGGTAAGGCAGCTGACTGCAAATCTGCGACTCGTCGGTTCGATTCCGACCGGCGCCTCTCGTTTTCCTCGCATGCGCTCCTCGAAGAAGCCGCCCAGTTGTGGGCGGCTTTTTTGCGTCATTTACTCGATGGTGCGCCACCAGCACCAGCTGATCGGCATACCACCGCATCGCCTCCCGCCGGCGCGTCAAGCGTCCGACTTCAAAGGCGTCTACCCTCCATTCTCGCCGACCGTGCAGCCACAAGTCGATCCATCCACAGGAGCGGGTTTTCTCCCGCATGGCTATTGCTACCTCTGGAACACTCCACTTCTGGTCACTCACGTCGCCTCGGATCTGCTGATTGGTGCGGCCTACGTGGCCATCTCTGTCGCACTCGGCATGCTGGTTCATCGACTGCGCGCCGACATCCCGTTCAGTGCCGTATTCGTCGCGTTCGGGCTGTTCATCATTGCGTGCGGATTCACCCATTTCATCGAAGTGTGGACGCTGTGGGTGCCGGCATACTGGTTTGCCGGCGCGGTGAAAGCGGTGACTGCC
>DASQZA010000301.1:0-9030 GCA_035638935.1 Gemmatimonas sp.
AGGTAGAAGTTGTTCTCGTCCCGGCCGATCTTCACATAGCCATTCAACTCGCCACCCTGTCCCCAGCCACTCCCGTTCCCGCGCATCCAGAGCCGAAGCGTTCGATAGCCCATGAACGTCTTGGGTCCCTCCGGAAATCGAAAGTACGCCTCTGCGCGATCGAAGACGCGGAATTGCTGGCCCGGCACTCCCGCCTGCAGCCGCAGCGCACGTTCGTTCACCTGCACGACGCTGTTCGCGTAACCGAGCTGTAGATCCTCGGGGGCTTCCACCACCCCGGGCGGGGGCGAGTACGGCAGGACCCGCGACGAGTCCAGCGTACCAACGGTCGAGGCGATGACATAGCCACCAAGCACGCCGACCGAATCACCGGCGGCGCCGGAGAGCGGACGGTCCGACCGCTTGAGCCACGGTGCGCCCACGAGCCGAAAGCGCGCGAGCGCGATCCGCGCGTTGTCGTCGTCGGGTGCGTCACGTGACGACACCATGGCGATACGCAGGGCGCGCATGCGTCGTTCGTTGGGCGTGTTGATGTCCTCCAGCGGCGCGCGCCAGTTGAGACGGATCTGCACCCAGCAGAGCGAATCGCTGACGAAACCCGTCGAATCGGCTACCGCCTCGCAGCGTCCGACACGGGTCCAGTTGTCGCGGTTCGCCAGGTCCACCACAAACCGCTTCACCTGCTCCTGCGAGGAGTTGAGCGTGCCGTCGAGATCGATGTCTTCTTCGTCCAGCCGGTTGTTACCGACCGTGCAGTTGGCGCGCGAATCGCCGAGCTGCTGCAGGCGTCCGATTGCCGCGGAGCAGAGACGGACACCGTTCTGTGTCGAGACCATCGGCGCGCCCGATGTACGGTCGACGACGACGATCGTGTCGGCCACGTCTCCCGGTAGCCCGCGGTCATTCTCCACCGCGTTGAACGCTCGGCTGAATTGATCGCGCTCCGAATCGAAGCGGTTGTACCCGACGAGACGCTTGCCGCGATAGGTCGAATCCGTCTTGAGGCCCGCGCGGACTGGTGCGTCGACCGTCAGCGTTTCGGGCGCGAAGGCCACACTGTTCTCGCTGATCTCGCCGAAGTCGAGCACTAGCGTCGGGTTGCGCTTCACGAGCTCGCCGCGCGTTCGTACCTGCGCGAAGAACTCCACGGTTTCGATGCGCGAGAGATCGGCGCCACCCGGATTGAGCACCGTGCGCATCGATCGCCATCGCCTTCCTGATGGTGTCGTACCGACTGCACTGTTGTCGCCGATCGTCCACGCGAACCGGCGCCGCGTCGTGCCGGGGTCCGGTTCATCGATGCCACCGACCCGCAACGGGTACAGGGACAGGAACAGGAGCGGCTCCGGCGCCTGAACACCGCTGCCGCTGATGCGCACGGCCGGATCGATCTGCGAGATCGTGTAACGAATGAGCCCACCTGCTGGGTTGGCGGCCGTACTCTGGTAGGCGAGTGTCGCCGCGCGCTCGAGCGAGAACGGATTCGAGCCCAGCGCCGGGGTGAGGCGTGCACCCGGTGTTGGCAGCGCGCTGTAGTACCACGCCGCGTCGGATAGTGCGATGCTGACTCCGGCGTCGCCCTCGAACGACTCCACGTACGCCTGCCCCGCCGCGTTCGGCTGCGGCTTGCTCATGGCGAGCTCGAACTGCAGCGCGATTCTCGACGGGCTCGTGTCGCGCGCACCGAATGGGAGCAAGCGCTGCACTCCGCGACCGAGCCGGTCTGCGTCCCATGCGAAGTTGCTCGTGATGCCGGCGACGATCGATCCGATCGGCTCGAAGCCGAGCGGCGGCCGATTGCGGCTCGTGCGCTGCTGCTGGGAGATCGCGGTGAACGCGAGTTGCCCGTGGTCCGTCTGGAACTGCGACGCGAATCCGATGATCGACACCGGTGCGGTCGCGAACAGCGGGTTCTCCTCGTAACGCACACTGACCTGACGCTCCACGGGAAAGAGCGTGTCCGGCCGGATGAAGGTGATGCTGCCCACATCGTAGTCGATCGTGTAGTCCCGGCCGCGCGTCAGTTCTCGTCCTTCCAGCGAGACACGCTCCGACCCCACGCGCAGCTGGATCGCACTGAGGTTGATGACGCCACTCTCGCCGCTGCCCTCGGAGAAATAGCGCGCGATCATGCGATAGATCGACTGCGGGCGTTGCGACGAGTAGAGGTACTCGTTCGGGTAGGAGTAGAGGGTGTCGTTGGCCGGGTTGCTGGCCGGTCGTGCGAGTCCCGCGCGCGCGAACGGCTGCGCCGACGGGTACACGATGAAGTAGTCGCGAAACAGCTTGCCGCGACCGCCGGTGCCCGCGGCGAAATCGACCTGGTCGTTCGGCCGGGGCCATACCCGGTTCTCGACGTCGAACGACGTCGGGTTCGTGGCCTGTGCGAGACCGAACAGCTGCAGGTAGGTCTCCGCGCGCGACGCGTCGACCGGCTTCTCCTGATCGCCCGAGGTGCCGGTCACCAGCTTGACCGTCACCGACTGTCGCAGCAGCTCTTCGCCGCCGAGCCGGTACACCGACTTGATCTCGCGCAGGAAGTACGCGGGGTTGTCGGGCTGCAGCTCCGGCTCCCAGAGCAGGTTGGCGAACTGCGGGGCGTCCGTAACCTCGATGTCGGGCGTGCCGCCGGTGTTCACGTTGCGCCCCGGCGCGCCGTTCACGTTCACTTCGTACGCGATCGCCAGCCGTTCGTTGTTGGGGTTGAGCGGGCGCACCAGCGAGATCCAGAGCTGCGACGGGTCGAGGAAGTAGTCGACCCCTTCGCGCAGCAACTCGTATGTCTGTCGCGTCTCGACGCGTGCGCCGCGCACGGAGAACCGTGGCCCGCGCGGATTCTGGTTGCTGGCGCCGATCAGCTGCCGGTAGAGGTACACGCGCGTGGGGCGAATCGAATCCGGCAGCGCGGCGGCAAGTCCACGCAGCTGCTGCCGGTTGAGAATGTCGACGTTCGGATAGCCCTGCAATCGGCGCGGATCGATCGTGAAGAAGAACCGGCGCTGCTCGATGTCTGCGTCCTGAATCGCGCGCTCGACGGTCTGCTGCGTACGTCCGCCGACGGTGAAGACGTTGTCCCGCGACACGTTGCCCTTCTGCTGCGCGACGATGGACGTGAATCGCATCGGGCCGAACTGTCCCGACGCCTGGACGCCGTAGTTGCCCGAGGGGATGCCGGAGGTGATGAATCGCGACGGCGGCGGCTGGAAGCTGACGTTGCCGAATTCCAGCTTCTGCAGGATCTCGTCGCTCTTGCCCTGATAGTAGACCGAGATGTTGTTCGACGCGTCGTACTCGCGTTGCGTATCGAAATCGACGTTCATGAACACGCGGTCGGCGACGGTGCCCTGCGTGCGCACGTTGAACTGGAAGTCGAACGAGGGGATGAACCCGCCCACGCAGCTGCTCCCACTCACGCTCAGTTGCGCGACTGTACAGCGCTCGTTGCGACTGCGAGCATACTTGGACTCGAGGCGCGACGAGAAATCGACGCCCAGCCCACCGAGATCGCCGAAGAGGTCCGCATTTCGCCGGGACGCAGCCGCCCGGGCGCTGTCCCGACGGGCACTGTCTGGGGGGGCGACCTGCCCGTGCGCCGCATCCGGGAGTCCGAATGCCAGCGCCAGCCCGATCAGGAGTGCGCCGGTACCCCGCCGGGGGATGGCGCACCCGCGGCGCCATCGATCGCGCACCGATGTCCAGCAGTGGGGTACGAGCCCCGCGCGAACGCCAGCATGTACCCCTCCGTGTGACCTTTCGATGGATGCACCCTTGAAATTGCGAGTGAAGAGCGTGGAAGTTACGCCATGAGGCTTCTCTCTCGCTACGTCGTGCGCGAGCACGTCGGTCCCCTGTTGTTCGCGCTCACCGCGCTCACGTCCCTGCTGATGTTGCAGTACGTGGCGCGTCAGCTGGCGAATCTCGCCGGCAAGGGCCTGCCGTGGACGGCCATCGGCAAATTCTTCGTGCTCTCGCTTCCGTTCACGGTGGCGATGACCCTGCCGATGGCGGTGCTGGTGGCCACGCTCTACGCATTCGGGCGCATGGCCGCGGAGCACGAGATCACGGCATTCAAGGCGAGTGGCGTGCGCGTGCGCGCGCTGATGGCGCCCGTGCTCTTCTGCGCCCTGCTGCTGTCGCTCACGATGGTCTGGTTCAACGATCAGGTCCTGCCCGCCTCGAATCACAGGCTGCGCGTGCTGCAGTCGGACATCGCCCGCACCAAGCCCACGCTCGCCCTTCGTGACCAGGTCCTGAACCAACTCACACCGTCTTTCTTCATGCGTGTGGCGCGCAGCAATGCGACGACGAATCGCATGTATGACGTCGTGATCTACGATCTGTCACGAGGGCCGGAGCGCAAGACGATCTACGCGGATAGCGGGCTGTTCTCGCTCGCGCCGAACGGTGAGGACCTGCAGCTGCAGCTCTTCGACGGGTACGCGCAGGAGTTCTCGCGCGGCGACAACCGCAAGTTGCAGCGCACGTACTTCCGCTCGCAGAGCGTTCGCGTGAAGGATATCGCACGTTCGTTCCAGACGTCCGCGTCGGACAACTTCAAGAGCGACCGCGAGATGTCGGTGTGCGAGATGCAGCGCAAGTATTCGGAGTCGGTGATGGAGTATCACCGGTTGCGGGATGAGTACGTCGTGGCGGCATCACGCGTCCTCAAGCCCGGCGACAAAGGCATACGCGTGCCGAAGCTGCGTCCGACGCGCGTCGGGATTGCGAACTTCTATTGCAACACGCTCCCGTCGCTGGTCGGCGTGAAGACCGCGAGGGCGCAGCAGCCACCAGCGGTGACGCCGGCCACTACCCCGCCGGTCCAGCCGCCGCCCGCGGTGACGCCGGCCACCACCCCGCCGGTCCAGCCGCCGGCCGTTCCCACCGATTCGACGGCCACGCCTCCGACTCCCCAGACCGAGTTCGAGTCGATGGCAACGGCCGCCTCCGTTCAGATGCTCAACGCGCGCGCCTCCGTCGATGGCCTGAATGTCGAGATCCAGAAGGAGTTCGCCCTCTCGTTCGCCTGCCTGGTGTTCGTGCTCTTCGGCCCGCCGATCGCGCTCCGCTTCCCGCGCGGCGGCGTGGGCGTGACCCTGGGCGTCAGCATCGTGGTCTTCGGGCTCTACTATATCTGTCTCATGGGCGGCGAGACGCTGGCCGACCAGGGACGCCTGCCGCCCCCGGTCGCCATGTGGATCGCCAACGTGGTTTTCGCCATTGTGGGACTGATCCTGCTCTGGCGGGTCGAGTCCACGACCGACACCAGCCGGGGCGGGGGAATACGGGACTGGTTGGCCGACCGAAAGGCTCGCAAGGCGCTCCGCAGCGGGGCGTCTGCATGAGCCCCATCGTCCCGAGCGGGCGCCGCAAGCTGGTCACCCCGCTCGACTGGTACGTCGCAAGCGAGTTCACCCGCATCTTCCTCGTCACGATGCTCGGCTTCCCCGTGCTCGTGTTCGTGATCGATCTTGTGGACAACCTGCGCAAGTACACCGAGCGCAAGATCAGCCTGGAGGCGGTCGGCCTCAGCTATATTTACTGGATTCCTGATACCGTCTTCATGGTCCTCCCCGTGGCCGTGCTGTTCGCCACGGTGTTTTCGATCGGCACTTTTACCCGGTATGCCGAGATCACGGCGGCCAAGGCCTCCGGAGTCAGCTTCTACCGCTTCATCGCCCCGATCCTCGTCATGGCCACTCTCGCCGCTGGCATCGACCTTGTCTTCAGCGAGATCGCACCGCCCGCCAACAAGAAGCGGCTCGATCTGCTGGCCGGCACCCAGAAAAATCGGGAAACGGAGCGGTACAACTTCGCCTTCGCGAGTGAGAATGGGCGGGTGTACCGCATCTACACGCTCAACACGCTCGCCGGTTCGCTCGACAACATCGAGATCGAGACCCGTGCCTCCACGCGACAGGCCGGCGCGCTGCTCTCGGCAAAGTCGGGCTCGTGGCACGGGGATCGCGGATGGGTACTCAAGACAGGCATGCTGCACGTGATGCCCAGTGATTCCACTGATGTCGCATTTCGCTTCGATTCCATTGCCGACCGACGCATGACCGAACCTCCGGTGCTGCTGCAGGCGAGCGCCCGCGAACCAACCGAGATGAACTACGCTGACCTCACCCGTTTCATCAACACGATGGAGCGCTCAGGTGCGGACGTGAACGAGCTGAAGGTCGACCGCATGCTCAAGATCGCCATCCCGGTCACCTGCATCATCATCGCGCTCTTCGGCGCGCCACTCGCAACCAGTTCGCAACGCGGTGGCGCGGCGTACGGCGTCGCGGTGAGCCTGGCGACCACGATCGTCATGCTCGTGCTCATCCAGCTCACGAAGGCCATCGGTGGAAAGGGCTTGATGCCACCCGAACCCGCAGCGTGGATGCCGAATGCGCTGATGGCGTTCGTGGCGATCATCCTGCTCGCGCGCGTGCGCACCTGATGCTCTTCGGCATGGACGTCGCCGTTCGCCTCGCCGAACGGCGCACGGCGGGTGCGCTTCGGGCAATCGGCAAACGCGGATTCTTCGCACGCGACATGTTTCGCGGCCTCCGCGAGCCGGGTACGTGGATTCCCGAGACGATTCGGCAGATGCGCACGATCGGCGTCGAGTCCGTTCCACTCGCCTGCATCGTCGCCGCGTTCCTGGGGGGCGTCACTGCCTTCCAGACGCGTTACCAGCTGTTCCCCGGCGTGCAGCTCTCCGTCGTCGGCCTGATCATACGCCAGAGCATCGTGCTGGAGCTCGGCCCCTTGCTGACAGCGTTGGTACTGACTGGTCGGGTGGGTGCACGCATGACCGCCGAAATCGGCACGATGCGCGTGACGGAGCAGATCGACGCGCTCGAGACGCTCTCCTTCGACCCGGTCGCATACCTCGCCCTTCCACGGCTGATTGCTTCGCTCGTCATGCTGCCTGTGTTGACGGTGCTGGCGAACGCCACGGCAATCCTCAGCGCATGGGCGGTGCTGGTGACGGCGACGGACGTGCGCACCGACGACTTCGTAGCCGGGCTCCGCCTGTCGTTCACGGAGTTCCAGGTGATCTACTCCCTGATCAAGGCATTCTTCTTTGGTTTCGCAATCGCCTTCGTGTGCGCATACGAGGGGTATGTCACCGAGGCAGGCGCCGAAGGCGTTGGCCGGTCGACGGCACAGGCGGTCGTGATCGCGTCCGTCTCCATTCTCGTGCTCGACGCGGTAGTGGCTGCAGTGCTTGCTCCATTCATTCAGGCATGACGCGCGCACACGGGTTTCGCGCGGGCTCGACTGATACTCCGGATTCTCCATGAAACGACGCGACGAAGTGCTCGTAGGCTCGCTCCTGCTGGTCGCGGTGACCATCGCGCTGGGCGGCACGATCTGGTTGGCCCGCGGTGGCCTGAAGAGCGGCTACGCGATGTATTCGCGCTTCCCCTGGGGGGCCGGTCTCAAGCAGGGGCAGCCCGTCCTGCTGGCAGGCGTGAACGTGGGCTTCGTCGACCGCGTGGAGCTGATTCCTGACGGCACCTTGGGCGTGACCTACAAGGTGCAGTCCCAATACCGCATTCCGGTGGGCACGACGGCCACGGTACAGGCGAACGGCATCTTCGGCGACCAGCAGATCGCGCTCACACCGGTCCGTGCATCGACGCAGAGCTTGCCGGAAGGCGACACGATTCCGGTCGGCATCGCTGCCCCGGGCATCCCACAGCTGCTCAGCAAAGGTGACTCGGTTGCGGCGAACGCCCTCGCCATCAGCGCGGGCTTGCGGTCGACGTTCGTGGACAGCGGCGGCATCAACGAGATTCGCGCAACGGTCAAGGACATGTCGCGCCTGTTGACGCAGGTGAGCGCAGTAACGGCGGAACAGTCGCGTCAGCTCACACTGACCCAGACGTCGCTCCGCCGCACCCTTGCGTCGGTGGACTCGACGAAGGTGGACTCGACGGTGACGAACCTGCGCGCAGCATCGGCGAACCTCGAGCAGCTATCGCGCGAGGTCAAGGCCACGAACACGCAGGTGCAGGGCGTGCTCGACAAGGTCAGCACGGGTAACGGCACGGCGGGCCGGCTGCTGAACGACCCGGCGATCTACGAGCAGTTGCAGGTCACGATGCGCCGCGTGGATTCGCTGCTCATCGACATCAAGGCGAACCCGCGGAAGTACATCAATCTTCGGATATTCTGAAGCGGAACGGCAGAAGCTGATGGGTGAAGCTGACAAGGGCGCTGAAATTGCCTCCTGTCAGCTTCTCTGCATTTCGGCCACTCGACTTCTACCGACACGCTCATGTCGCACGATCCGCTCGCTACCTATCTGAACGACCATCTGGCAGGCTCGGTAATGGCCATCGGCCTGATGGAATCCCTCGAGGAAGCCTATGGGGACAGCCCGAGCACGCGTGAGATCGCAAACATGGTGCGCGACGTGCGCCACGAGGTCGAGGAAGACCGCGACGTGCTCGAGCGACTGATGACGCGCGCCGGCACCAGCGAGAGCTCGATACGCAAGACGGCGGGTTGGTTCGCCGAGCGCTTTGCGCAGGCGAAGATGGACGCCGACGACAGCGGAGACGGTGCCTTCCGCCTGCTTGAATCGACCGAGGTGGTCGCGCTCGGCATCCTTGGCAAGCGCGGACTTTGGCGTGCATTGCAAACGGCCACCGACCTCATCCCGGCAACACGCGGCATGAACTTCGACGCGTTGATCGCCCGGGCGGAGTTTCAGCACGAGCGCATGGACATCATCCGACTCGGCGCGGCCAGAGCAGCACTCGGCGACACGGCGAAGTGAGAGGCTCGGCCGATCCGTGCGCATGCGCTGATGAACAGCAGAAGCAACTGCAAACTGCTTTCCGCGGATCACGCGGATTTTAGGGATACAAGGGATCAAGCAAGAAGGAGAATGCCGGACGGATCCCGGTGCTCTTCTTTCTCTTTTCTTGATGGGCCCGCCGCATTCCACGGAGCCACTCATGAAAAGTCGCTAAATCGGACCCGCCCCCCGCGGCTTGATCCGGGTCATCCGCCAAATCCGCGTGA
>DASQZA010000302.1:0-16892 GCA_035638935.1 Gemmatimonas sp.
TCGCTCTCCTTGCGGATGTCGAAGACGTCGGGCGCTTCCGTCTGCATGCGATAAGCCGTCTCCATCGCCTTGATGGCGCCTTCGAGCTCCTCGTCGTGCGGCCCGACGCGCTGCATGCGCATGCGGTTCAACTTCTCGACCAGGTCGACCTCGCGTCGCTGGTCGTCGAGCGACGTGGAGTCGGAGTGGATGTTGGGAATCAGCTCGTATGGGTCGAAGTCGTCCGCCAGCCGCGGCGCCTTGTCGGCGATGAACGTGCCCTGGTGCATCGCGGGCAGAAAGCCGTTGCTCCAGAGTGGCGGCCCGACCACGGTCGGCTGATCGGGGCAAAGGACCACGAACCCCGGGAGGTTCTTGTTTTCGGTGCCGAGCCCGTATGTGAGCCATGCACCCATCGACGGACGGCCGGGCTGAATGTGCCCGGTGTTCATCATGAGGAGAGAGGGCTCGTGGTTCGGGATCTCCGTGTGCATCGACCGGATGACGCAAATGTCGTCGGCGATCGACCCCACCTCCGGGAACAGCTCGCTGACCTCGAGGCCAGACTTCCCGTAGCGCGAAAACTTGAACGGCGACTTCATGAGCGAGCCGGTCTTCCGCTCAGTCTTGATTGCGTTCGGAATCGGCTTCCCGTCGTATTTGTCCAGCTCGGGCTTCGGGTCGAAGGTGTCGACCTGCGATACGCCCCCGTTCATGAACAGGAAGATCACGTGCTTGGCGCGCGGCGCGAAGTCGGGCCTGAGCACCCGCTCGCCCATCGCGGACAGCACCGAGCTCGACGCCTCCGCCATGGACGCGCCCACCATCTGCGCGAACGCCATCATTCCAAACCCGGCGCCCATCGTCTTGAGCGCCTCGCGCCGCGTGCGGGGCTGGGAATTCACTCCGCAGCCGTCGCCATGCCTGCCCTGCCCGTGCCCGTTTGACATCTTTGCTCCTTGAAAGCGCCTGTCAGTCGATGAACCGAAACTCCGCCGCGCTGAACAGCGCCCGTGCGTACTGCGTCCACGCCTTCATGGATACCCGCCGCGCGAGCAGGTCTTTCTGCGCCGGCTCGGCACCACCCTCCGCCCCTGCGGTCTTGGCGGCAGCAACCGCTGCGCCTTGGGCTTTCTTTGCCTCGGCCGCGGCCTTGGTGGTCTCGCTCGCCAGCAGCGACGTGCGCTGACTTGCCAGGAACCCGAGCCCGAGCGCTATCTCTTCCTCAGTCGCGTCGCGGCCGTACAGGAGCGGATAGGCCGCGCGGATCATCGCGCGATCGTCGAAGTGCTTCGGTGGCGGGGGGCCGGCGGCAGCGTCGGCCGCATCCGCCGGGGCAGTCGCCACGGGCTTCAAGGCGGTGCGGCGAGGAACCGCTGGCGCGCCGCCGGGAACTTGCGCCACCGCTGAAGCCGCGGTCGAGTCGGCCAATCGTCGCACCAACGCCTGGGCCTGCTGCAACACGAACGGCGAGTTCATGAAGTACAGGCTCTGGAGCGGGACGTTGGTCGCGAACCGCCGTTCGGCGCTCAGACTTGGGCTCGGGAAATCGAACGTCTGCAGAAAGATGTGCGGCTGGAACCGGCTCACGGTCGAGTACAGCGTGCGGCGGTTGTTCTTCTCGTCATCGAGCTCGCGCGACGGCCCCCCGATCGAGTCGATGAGCTTACCGGACACCGTCAGCAGCGCATCGCGGATCCCCTCGGCGCTGAGGCGCTGACGGTTGAACCGCCACTGGTACTGGTTCTCGGGATCGATGGCCGCGGACTTGGCGTCGTGGTCCGAGGACATCTGGTAGACCGCGGACAGCATGATGTTCCGGTGCAACTGCTTGATGGACCTTCCGTTCGCGACAAAGCGCTCGGCCAGGTATTCGAGCAGCTCGGGATTCGTCGGCGGCGCCCCCGCAAAGCCGAAGTTGCTGGGCGTGCGCACGATGCCCGCACCCATGTGCCACGCCCACACGCGGTTCACGATCACGCGCGCGGAGAGGGGGTGGCTGGCGATGTCCCGGGCGAGCTGGAGCCGGCCGCTGCCCTCCTGATAGACCGTTGGAGTGCCCGGCTGCAGCACGTGCGGGAAGCCGCGCGGCACGCGCTCGCCAAGGTTCAGCGGGCTGCCGCGAATGTGGAGTGCGATGTCCTCGAGGGACTCCTTCGGCTTGTCCTGCACGCCCATCACGAACGGGATGTCCGGGAGCTCCTTCTGAAGGCGCTTCACTTCTTCGCGCGTGGCGGCGAGGTGGTCCGCGGCGACGCGGCTGAGCTGCCGCTCGAGGCCCCAGCCGTTGAAGCGAAGCAGGGCCGGCTTCGGGAAGAAAGTGTCGAGTTCGTTGTCGAGATCGTAGGCGTACACGTCCAGGAAAAGGTTGAACCGCGCCCGATCCATGGTCGCGAGCTCGAGCTGGTGCTGGTCGAAGAAACTCTCGAAGCCGTTCGGCATCGGGATCGACTTCACCTCCTCGAGCGGCGTGCCCTTGGCGATGATCTTCTTGTTCTTCTCTTCGAGCTTCTTCTGCTCGGCCGACACGTCGATTAGCAGCCGCTGGAAGGCATCGGCCAGCCCCTGAGCCTTCTTCTTCGCCTCGGCCTTCGCTTCGTCGGTCGTGCCCACCGGCGCGGCGATCATCGCCTGCCAGTCGGCCAGATGGGGGTAGTGCTTTGGCGGATCATTCAGGAAATCGATCCACCGCTCCAGCGTCTCCAGGTCCAGGCGCGACTCGAGGGCCGCGCGCTCCTTCGGGAGCTGGTCGCGGCCGGTCACCTTCCAAGCGGCCATCATGTACTTCGAGACCTGGAGCGTGAGCACGCGCGCGAGCTGGTCGGACTCGGTGCGCATGTACTCGCCCATGCCGTCGTTCAGCTTCTTGATGAACTCCTTGTCCTTCTTGAATCGCCCGGCGCGGACCGAGTCGGCGATCGGGTATTCGTGGTAGTTGGCGTTGTTGAAGATGCCGGCGACTGCGTAGTAATCGTGCGTGCCGATGGGGTCGTACTTGTGGTCGTGGCAGCGCGCGCACCCGACGGTGAGGCCGAGGAAGCCCCGCGTCGTCACGTCGACGCGGTCGTGACGCTCGTCCGCGCGCGCCACGGGTGGATCGGCGAGGTCGTAGTACCAGGGACCCTGGCCGAGGAAGCCAAGGCCCGGGAGCAGTTTCTTCCGGTGGGGCTCCGGCAACAGGTCCGCCGCCAGATGCGCCATCACGAGGGTGTCGTACGGCATGTCCGCGTTGAAGGCGTCGACTACCCAGTCGCGGTAAACGTGGGCCATCGGGTACTGCTCCCGACCCGAACCGTCCTGTGCCAGGCCCCGAGTATCATCGTCTCCGTATCGCGTGACATCGAGCCAGTGCCGGCCCCATTTCTCGCCGTAGTGGTCGGAGGCGAGCAGCCGGTCCACGACCTTCTGAAATGCGGCGGCGGTGGTGTCGGCGAGGAAGGCATCCACTTCCTTCCTCGTGGGCGGCAGCCCGATGAGGCCATAGGTCGCCCGGCGGATGAGCGTGCGCTTGTCGGCGGCACGGGCCGGGGTGAGCCCGCGCCGATCGAGAATGGCGAGCACGAGGCGGTCGATGTCGGTCTGGGCCCATCCGGATTTTGCCGGCGTCGGGACCTTGATGACCTGGTGAGGGCGGAACGACCAGAATTCGCGCTCCGTCTTGCTGATGGCGCGGCGCTGGACGGCGATGGGTGCCTCGGCCTTCGACCACTCGGCGCCGGCCTGAATCCACTCGACGAACCCCTGAATTTCCGCGTCGGAGAGCTTGGCCGCGTTGCGGGGCATGCGCAGATCCTCGCGCTCGTGGCGCAGCGCCGCGACGATGAGACTCTGCTCGGGATTGCCGGGAACCACCGCGGGGCCCCGGCCTCCACCCTTGAGGATCCGCTCTCGCGAGTCGAGCCGCAGGCCGCCGCGTTCGTCGCTGGTGTGACACGCGAAGCACTTCTGTTCGAGCACCGGGCGGACCTTGTTGTGGAAGATCCGAGCGCCAGGTGTCATCCCGCCGTCGACTTCGCCCGACGCCGATGCCGCAAGCACGATACGAGGCGTGGACTCGGGCCAGGGGGCCCCCATGCGAACCCACTCCACCAGCCCCTCGATGTCGCGAGGCGACAGGGGCGGTGCATCTTTTGGCATCTCCATCTTCGCGATCTCGTGCCGGATCGCCTTGATGAGCAGGCTGGCGTCGGGGTCGCCGGGGACGATGGCGGGGCCCGACTTGCCGCCGGTGAGGAGGTCCGCCCGTGTCGTGACTTTCAAGCGGCCGCGCACCCGACCGTCCGAGTGGCATTCGGCGCACTGCCGTGCCAGGACCGGCCTCACCCGAGACTCGAAATAGTCGTCGGGGGATTGTGCCGCGACGGGAGTGGCGGCTGCAACGATCGCGGTGGCGAAGCACGCAAAGAGCGCGACGATGGACTTCATGGCAGCGACGTCCAGAACGAGGGTAGTCCCCCAGCCCGCACCGGCTGAAGGTTCGACACTAATACGAGCAGCGGTCGCGCGCTGTCAAATTCAAGAAAAGCGAATTGCCCGAACCTCATCCAGACGACGCTACAGCGCGGCAGGTCTCGTTCCCTGCTGCGTCCACCGCGCACACCTTGAGTCCGCTGGTGTTTGCCGGCACCACCGCGCGCCAGAGATACTCGCCGTACCAGACGAGCGGTGTCGCGCCCGCGCCGGCGGGTGAGGTCCAGCGCACCTCGACGCGCCGCCACTCGGTCGGCAGCGTCGGGCCTTTGCGGTCGTGGACGCGCGCGCGTACCATCACGCCGTTCTCCACTGGCGCCTGCGCGACCGGCCCCACGACGGGCGGGGAGACATCGGGCGTCAAGCCCCGACCCAGGAAGATGCGCTCGCGTTCAGCGCCCTTCACCTCGCCCTGCGCCTGCACCACGTCCATCCTCCGGTCGCCGTCCAGATCGCCCAGCGCCAGTCCAAGTGTGCCCGGAGTCTTGTCCCCGACGAAGACATCGTTGGCAGTCCGCAGGTGGCCTGCGCCGTCGTTCAGCAGGAGCCGGTCCGGCCCGCTCAGCGAGCCGATCACGAAGTCGGCGTCGCCGTCCGAGTCGAAATCGAGAAACGCGACGACGTTATCATCTTCGCCGATGTTTTCGCTCACGGGCCACCAGGCGTCGGTTACGTCGATATAGCGGCCCTTTCCGTTGTTACGGAGAACGTGCTCCCGGCGACTGGAGCCGACCCCGCCCACGATCTCACCATCGTTCACGGTGACCAGATCGAGGAAGCCGTCGCCGTCCAGGTCCATCGCCTCGTACTCGTAATTGTTCGTGTACTGCGGAAGCCCACGAGGATCGTTGGCGAACTGTCCCGTCCCATCGTTGCGGTACAACGAACCGCCGCCGCATCGTTTGCAGGAAACGAGGAGATCGAGGTCGAAGTCGTTGTCGACGTCGACGAGCTCCAGATCCCACGAGAACTGCACGAGTTCATTCGGGAGTCGCGCGGCCGTGACGTCGGTGAAGCGCCCCGCGCCGTCGTTGAGCCAGAGCCGGACCCGGCCTCCCGCATTGCTCATGTTGTTCCCCGGCCCCCAGTCGGCGAGCACGAGATCCAGGTCACCGTCACCGTCTACGTCACCTGGTTCGGCGTCGCCCACGCTGAGGAGCACGGCAGGCAGGTGCGACCCGGTTCGCTCGACGAATTCCCCCGAGGCGTTGGCCAAATACAGCCGGCTCTGCGTCTGATACGTCGTGCCGACGAAGACATCGACGCGACCGTCGCCGTCGAAGTCGCGCGCCTTCACGACACGGGCGATGTCCGGCGTTGCCCCGAAGACCTCGGTGGTGCGCTCCACGAAGGGTTTCCCTGGGCCCGCGTTGTAGAAGGCCCGGTTGAGCTCCGGAGTGCCGGGCGTCGAGTAGTCGCCGCCGTTCGCAAACAGGATGTCGAGGAGTCCGTCCCCATTGAGATCAGCCAGCTCGACTTTGTTCGTCCACTCCGCGGTCGGCGCGAGCATCGCGTCCGTCGCTTCGACCCAAAGCGATCGGGGCACGGAGGACTGGGCCGCCGAGGCATCCGACCGGCCGGCCACGTTGCGCGGCGTGCACGCCGCAATGAGGAGCACGAGGGCAGCCGCGCGCGCGAAACTACGGGGCACGGCGGATGAGTGACGGATGGGAATCGTAGGCAGCTCGAGTAGGGTCGGTAGACTATACGGCCCGATCACCGACTACGCGACGCTGCGATCTGTTGCACTCGACACTTTCGCCCGAGATACATAGCGCTTCGGGTACCACACGCTGCGGACCCGCGATTGACACACAGGACATGGGCCGCTCATGCTTTTGGCATGGGAACTCGATGGCCTTTGCACACCGCACTCACCGTCGTCGGCGGCAAGTGGAAGTTGATTGCGACAATGCGCATCCTTGACGGCGTCGTACGCTTCGGAGATCTGCAGCGGTCGATGCCCGGTATCAGCCGCAAGCAGCTCGCGCAGTGTCTCGACGAACTCGCGCGCGATGGTCTCATCACGCGGGCGGCTGCTTCGAAGGCCGGAGGCCCCGTGCGCTATGCCGTCACGCCGATGGGTGCGGCCTTGCAGGAATCAGCGACTGCGCTCTATGCGTGGGGCGCGCGCTGGCTCGACGCGCACGGCGACGAACCCAGCACCAACCCCTAGTAACCGAACGGTAACCTGTTGCAGCATTAACAGTTACGGCATTATTGCGTCCATGAAAGCGACACCTTTCCTGGAGCGTTCGATGCGACTGTTTCCCATGTGCTGCACCATGCTGCTGGTTCTGGCCTGCAGCGAAGGCCCCACATCAACGGCGCCGGCGACACCGACGCCAGTGACCCCGCCGGTGAACCCGCCAACCGGATCGGCGACTTTCGTGGTGCCGTTCACCGTCGGCGCAGCCGGCTCGGATTACGGCAAGCACCTGACGACGGATGCCGCGGGCAATGTGTTCGCCGCGGGATTCTTCAATGGCACGGTGGACTTCGATCCCGGTCCAGCGCAGGTCATGCGAACGGCGAGCGGTATCAGTGATGCCTACCTCGCCAAATACGACGCGACCGGCCGCTTTCTCTGGGTCTCCACGATGGGTGGCCCAGGGGCGGAGATGCCCTATCACGTCAGCGTCGATGCGTCGGGTAATCTCTACCTCGCAGGGTACGTTTCGGCCGGTACGACCTGTGGCGGATCGAGCCCGCTGCCAAACGGCGGTCGACGCGATGCCTTCGTCGCCAAGTTCACAGCGGCGGGCGCCTGCCAGTGGGCTGTGACCGCCGGTGGCGCGCTCGACGACGAGGCGCGTGGATTCGCCGTGGACGCCGACGGCACGGTGTACTTCGCGGGGATGTTTCAGACCACAGCCGACTTCGATCCAGGTGTGGGCACTGCGCTGCTCGAGAGCCGGGGTGCCGAAGACATCTTCCTCGCCAAGTACACGAGTGCGGGCGCACTGACCTGGGCGCGCGCGTTCGGTGGAACGGCTGCGGATGAAGGCATGGCGCTCGCGACGGACAACAGTGGCAACGTGTATCTCGGCGGATTCTTTTCGGCGTCGGTCGACTTCGATCCCGGGAGCGGGATTCGCACGCTCACCAGTGCCGGCGACGGCGACATCGTACTCGCCAAGTACGACGCCTCCGGTTCGTTGCGTTGGGCGGACGCCATGGGTGGTGCGCAACTCGACCACATCAACATCGGGGAGCTCATCGTCGATCAGCAGAGCGGCGTGACGGTCTCGGGGCAGATGCGCGGAATCGTCGACCTGGATCCCGGTGCCGCGATGCAACCGTTTACGAGCGCGGGCAACAGCGATGTATTCGTCGCGCGGTACGCGCAGACCGACGGCCGATATCTCTCGGCGTTTCGCTTCGGCGGTACGGGCATGGACGGGTCGCATTCCCTGCGCCTCGACAACACGGGCAACGTGTATCTCGCGGGCTGGATCACCGGCCGCGTCGACATGGATCCGGGCGCTGGCGAGCGCGTGCTCACAGGCACGACGAGTGGAGGAGGCACAGACATTTACGTGGCGAAGTACAGCCCGAGTGGCACTCCGTTCTGGGCGAGCGCCGTACTCTCGAACGCGAGCGGCACGACAGCGTTCGGGATGGCGACAGGTGTCGCGATCGGCGCAAACGGGACGCTGTGGATGACCGGGCGATTCTACGGGACCGCGGACTTCAGCGGCGGTGTTGGCGCGGCCATGGCGACGAGTGCAGGTGAGTCGGATGCCTTCATCGCTCAGTTCGACAGTGCCGGAGGGCTGATCAAGCGGTGACTGCAGCGGAACGCGAAATGCAAAGCGCGATGTCCTCGACGCCGATCGATGTATCGCTCGGCCACACATTCGCCCTCGCCATCCGGGACACGCCCATGTCGATCAATCCATTGCAGGAAATCTATGAGGCCAAGCTCCAGCTCATCCTCGACGCTGAGCAGCAGGCCCTGGAGAACGCCCCATCGATGATGAAAGACGTCCAGAGTGAGGCGCTGCGACAGGCACTCCAGACGCATGCGGAGCAGACTCGCCTGCAGGTCGATATGCTGCGGCCTTTGGTACAGGAAAACCAACTGATGCGCTGCACATCGATGCACGCGCTCTTCCAGGAAGCGCACCACTTGCTTGGTCAGATCCAGGACCAGGACGCACGGGACGCCTTCGTGATTGCGACCGCGCAAGCCATCGAGCACCAAGAGATCGCGGCCTACGGCACCGCACGCGCGTGGGCCATGCAACTCGGTCGCGACCAGGACGCGGCGGTGTTGGAGAAGATCCTCAACCAGGAGAAGCAGGCCGACGCGCTGCTCACGCAGCTGGCCGAGCGTCAGGTGAACGAGCAGGCAGCCGGTGGTAGTGTGCGAAGCGACCGCCAGGTGCCGATCGGCGCGGAGCGCGACATGTACGCGCAGGGCGAGTCGCAAGGAGCCTCGACGGCCGGCCGTCGCATCGATACCGAGCGGTCGGCCGGAGGCTGACGTTCGCGCGAGCACGACGAGCCGCTCGTACACGAGCATGCGCCAGGGACACTCGTCAGCGTCGCGTCGGAGGCCGATGTAAAATGCGGTCTCCTGCGCGCTGCGACCCGCCCTCCCCCTGCTTCCATGCCAAATATGTCCCGTCTCGATCGCAAGGTGACCCTCGTGACCGGCGCCGCTCGAGGCATCGGTGCTGCCATCGCCCGCGCTTTTGTCGAGGAAGGTGCCACGGTATTCGTCACCGACCTGCGCGATGACGAGGGGGTGGCGCTGGCAGCGACTCTCGGCCCGGCGGCAAGCTACCGGCACCTCGACGTGCGCCGCGAGGATCATTGGACCACCGTCACCACTGCCGTTCTCGACACCTTCGGACGCCTCGACGTCGTCGTCAACAACGCCGGCATCACGGGGTTCGAGGATGGCGCGGCCGCGCATGATCCCGAGCACGCCTCGCTGGAGGACTGGCGCGCGGTACTGGCGACCAACCTCGACGGGACGTTCCTCGGCTGCCGTGCCGCGATTCGGGCCATGCGACGGAACGCTGCCCCAGTCGCTGGCGTGGGGAGTATCGTGAACATCTCCTCGCGCTCGGGCCTGGTCGGAATCCCCCTCGCTACCGCGTACGCGGCAAGCAAGGCCGCCGTGCGCAACCACACGAAGTCTGTCGCGCTCTATTGCGCGCAGCAGGGCCTCCGGATCCGGTGCAACTCGGTGCATCCCGCGGCCATCATGACGCCGATGTGGGATGCGATGCTGGGCAGCGGGCCGGGGCGAGCCGCGCGCGAGGCGGCGTTCGTGCAGGACACGCCCCTGCGGCGGTTCGGAACCCCGGCGGAGGTTGCACACGCGGTCGTGTATCTGGCGAGCGATGAGGCGGCGTACACCACGGGCACTGAGCTGGTGCTCGATGGTGGGCTGCTCGCCGGCAGCGCCGCGAGTCCCGCTGGCACAGAGTCGTGAGATGCGCTCACAAGCGTTGCGCTGGGTACGCGATGATCGGGCCCCGATGTTTTCGAAATGGATCGAGGACGAATCGGTGTCGCTTGCGTTAGCCGGTTGGAACGCCGGTCGCGAAGGTGTCACTCACTCAATCGCCGTGCGTCGAAACGAAGGGCTTCAAGTTCGCGGCGGAGTGGGGCCCAGTACGCGCGGTCCTCCGCCATGACCCGCGCTTGTTCTGCGGCCAGGGCTGCGTCGATGTCGTCTTGATTCAGCGCCGCCCGTACTACCGAACGCGATGAACGTGCGGCGGCTTCGGGATACATCGCGATCACCTCCGCCAGAAAAGCCGGCGAACGAAGCTCGGCCAGCCAGAAGTCGACGTGCGCGCTCGTGACGACATCGTCGCGTGCGGCCACATACGATGCGTCGACCAAACGGCGCAGCATCGGCCAATCCTTGTCACGCTGGGTCTTCTTGGCCGCAACCAGATCTTCGAGCGCCATCACGTCCACCAGAAGTTCCGTTGCGTCGTCGTCGGTGGGCAACGCAATGGTCGTTCGTCTCTTCCAGAGGGCAGGAAACGCGTCGACGCCACGCATGCGACTCATGATGTCTACCCGTAACGGTGACGCCGACCCGTCGGGAATGCTGAAGTGCACGGCGTGCCCGCGATCGAGATAGCGCACGTCGAAGGACGGCACTGCAATGACGATGGCATCGAGCGCCGCGAGTGCCGCGCGCAGTGCCGGCAACGCGTCGGGCGTCGACAGGACTGCGAGATCCAGATCGCGGCTATACTCCGCCGCGCCGTACAACACGCAGGCCTGCCCGCCCATCAACAGGGCGCGCACGTCGTACGTCCGGATCGTAGAAAGGACTCGCAGGATCTGGATCGGGATCACTCGTGCCTCCGAGCGCGTGGTGCCATGCTGCCAGGCGCATGGTCTCGACCCAGCGCTGTCGCGGCGATAGGCGCATCCATGCCGCGGTTTCCTCGCCGTACAGCTCGTCGAGGGTCACGCGTGGCGTCTGGTTGTGGGAGCGCCCGTTCATGCTGCGAAGGTAGCGCACTGGCGCATACGATGCGACGCGGTGATCGAGATGTCGACGGTCGGCTGTTTGGACAGATGCAATTCGCCGGATGCGCCACGCCTGTCGCACATGCATCATCCAGTCAACGCATGGGAGATGGCGAAGTGCTGACCGACGGAGGCGGGAGTATGGATGACGGGTCGAGCTCGACCGAAACGACTGAGCCGCACGCCTCTGCGGCCGCAGCGCGCGCGCAGGGCACAGCCGGGCCGACGTCGGGCGCAGCAGCGCTCTTCGATGGCCCCGGTGAGGTGCGCGCGCTCGCGCGCACGCTGGACTGGGGCGCGACCACGGTGGGGTGGCCTGACAGTTGGTTACCTGCGCTCCGGATCGCGACGCGCGCCATGCTGGATGCGACGAACCCGGTCTGCCTGTGGGTGGGACCCGAGTACGCGCTCGTCTACAACGACGCGTATCGACAGTTTCTTGCCGCCAAGCATCCGGCGTCGCTTGGGCAGCGCGGTGCTGTCGTGTGGGCCGAACACTGGGAGGTGTTGGCGGCCCAGTTCGATCAGGTCTCCCGCGGTGGTCCTCCCGCGTTCAGCGAAGACGCGCGCTTCGTCATCGAGCGCCTCGAGGGAGGCGTGAGTGAAGTCGCGTGGTTCAACTACGCCTTGCACCCCCTGCGCGATGAGGAGGGGCGCATCGTGGCGATCCTCAACATCGCAACCGAAACGACCGATCGGGTACTCGCCGAGCAGGCGCTGGAGACGGAGCGCGGACGGCTGCGGAGCGTCGTGCTCCAGGCGCCTGTCCCGATGGCCATGCACGAGGGCCCGGAGCACCGCTATGTGCTCGTCAACGACGCGTACAAACGCGTCAGCGGTGGCCGCGACGTCACCGGGCTGACGCTGCGTGAGGCGTTTCCCGAGGTCATCGACCAGGGCATCCCCGAGCTGTTCGACCACGTCTACACCACTGGAGAGCCGTGGACCGGTCCGGAGACGCACCTCCACTACGACCGTCTCGGGCAGGGCCCCGAGGATGCGTGGTTCGACCTTCGCTACGATCCGGTGACAGACCCCGACGGCCGGATCACGGGTATCCTGAACTTTTCAGTCGATGTCACGGACCATGTGCGGGCCCGCCGCGAGGTTGAACGGCTGCTTGCCGTCGCCGAGCACGCGGGGCGTGAGGCCGCCGCAGCAAACCAGGCGAAGAGCGAGTTCCTCGCGACCATGAGTCACGAACTGCGCACCCCGGTGAACGCGGTGCTCGGCTACGCGCAACTGCTGGACGTGGGGATCGGTGGCCCACTGACGGACCAGCAACGCGGCTACGTCGATCGGCTGACACGCAGCGGCCACCACCTGCTCAGCCTGGTCAACGACGTGCTCGACCTCTCCAAAATCGAGGCCGGCGAAACGCCTGTCGCCTTCGATGACGCGATGACGGGACCTTCGGTTGCTGCTGCGTTCGAGGTGGTAGGCCCGGCAGCGGCGGCCCGGAATCTCGGACTGATCCTGACGCCGACCAACGCGACCGGCGTGCCATTCGTCGGCGATGAAGATCGCGTGCGGCAGATCGTGCTCAATCTGCTCTCGAACGCGGTCAAGTTCACCGCGCCTGGCGGAACGGTGACGGTCACGTGCGGCACCGTGCACGAAGCCCCGCCGACGGCGTTCAACCTCCGGGGCGAGGGACCGTGGGCCTTCGTGCGCGTCGTCGACACCGGCGTGGGAATCGCGCCCGAGGAGCAAGGGCGGATCTTCGAACCATTCCACCAAGTCGAGGGCGGGCCGACGCGGACGGCTGGCGGCACCGGCCTCGGCCTCACGATCAGTCGCCGGTTCGCGCGTCTCATGGGCGGAGAGTTGAGCGTGGCGAGTACCCCGGGGACGGGGTCCACATTCACGCTCTGGTTGCCCGCGGCGCGCGCGCAGACCAAGGCGTCCGCGCGTGAGACGGGGGCGGAGCGGGCCGAGCGGGCGGCGCGCGACCTGACGCAGCTCGATATGCCGGGGCTCGGCGAGGTCGGCGTGCTGCTCCATGACGTGGTCACCGAAGTGATGGATGCCTACACCGACCGGCTGCGTGCGGACCCGGCCATCCCCCGGGGCGCAGGAATGACGCGCATCCAACTGGAGGACCACGCGATCTCTTTTCTGGCTGACCTCGCGCAGTCGCTCGTCATCGTCGGGGACGCCGGTGCGGAGGCAGTCGGGCTGCTCAAGGATGGAAGCGCGATCCAGCATGCCATCTCCGAGGCCCACGGCGCGCGTCGCTTCGCACAGGGATGGGATGAATCCGCCCTCCGCCGCGACCAGACAGTATTCCGTGAGGAGGTCGAGCGCGCGGTACGTGCCCACCTCAAGCCGGAGACCGGCGCCGTAGACGACGCAGTGCACGTGCTGCTCGAGCTCATCGAGCGTGGCCAGCGAATCGCCGTGCGCTCGTGGCGCCGGGAGAAGCAACTGGCCAGCTAGCACAGTTGTCGGGGCGCGGCAGCGTCAGCGGCTACGGACGTGAGAGCATCGCGATCAGCGGGAGGCGAACAGCTTCCGCTGCGCCTCGGCTTCCGCTTCGAGCTGACTGCACATGAGGTCGCAGAGCTTCATGACGTGCTTGCCGGCGAGTGCGTAGAGCACATACAGGCCCTCCTTGCGGCGCGTGACATATCCTGCGCCATGCAGCTGCTGCAGATGCTTGGACACGTTGGCCGTGGCAAGTCCCGTATCCTCCACCAGTTCACCGACTGATCGCTCACCGTCGCGCAGGGCGATGAGAAGGTTCAACCGCGCCGGCTCGGCGAGTGCGCGAAAACGCTCGGCCACGAGCGACACCTGTTGCGGCGTCAATCGCATGGTCGCCATCAGTGCTCCTGCGTCACGGGCAGGCCGGCATGCTGCCACGCATTGAATCCGCCGGGAAGGTCGATGACATGGGGCACGCCGTGCGCCTCGAGCAGGCTCGCCGCGATGGCCGAGCGGCTTCCGCCCTGACAGTGCACCACGATGGGCTTGCCGGTCGGCAGTTCACCCAACCGCTGCGCGAGGTGACCGAGCGGAATGTTTCGGACGCCAGGCAGGTGACCGGCTGCCCATTCGTCCACCGAACGCACGTCGATCACGGTTGCATGTTCGCGCTCCAGCATGCGCGCTGCATCGGCCGGCGAAGTCTGCGCCACCGTAGCGAGCGTGCGTCCACCGGTGACCCATGTACGGAGCGCGTCACGCTCCACGACGCCGGCCACGCGATCCAGTCCGATCATCGCGAGATCCCGAACCGCACGCGCTGTACAGTCGGCACACGCGTCGTCGACCAACAGATACACGTCACGGTCGTATGCCAACAGCCAACCCGCCCACGTCGTGAAGCTGCCACCGAGCGGGATGTTCAGCGTGCCTGCGATGTGTCCCGCGGCGTACGCGGACGCGGGCCGTGTGTCCACCATCAGCGCGCCCGCATCGAGCAGCGCCGGGAGCGACGCGGCCGGAAGCATGGCCGGCACGGGAAATCCGCCAAGCACTCGCGGGCCCGCCTTGTTGATGCGCTTCATCTCGGCGAAGTAGCGCGGCGGGTCGGGCTGGCCGTCGAGCACCATGCGCACGAACTCGCGCTCATCGGTCGTGGCCACGCCCCAGTTGCCGATCTTCTCGTAGCCCACGGTCGACGATGCAATGGCGCCCAGCGCCTTGCCGCATGCGGACCCCGCGCCATGTCCGGGCCATACCTGCAGATGATCGGGGAGTGCGCGAAACCGCTGGAGCGAGTGAAAGAGCGTGCGCGCCCCTGCTTCCATCGTGCCGACGTGTCCAGCGGCCTTTTCGAGCAGGTCGGGCCGTCCGACGTCGCCCACGAAGACGAAATCGCCGGTGAGGATGCCCCAGGGGCCCGATGCCGCCGGCGTGTCGGTCACCATGAAGCTGAGGTGCTCCGGCGTGTGTCCCGGCGTGTGCAGCACGTCGAGCCGGATATTGCCGACCATGAACGTGTCGCCGTCGTTCAGCAGGCGCGCACTCGCGCTCTCCGCGAACCCGTATTTCCAATCGGCGCCGCCCTCGTCGGAGAGCAGGAGCTCGGCACCGGCGCGATCGGCGAGCTCGCGCGCGCCGCTCACGAAGTCGGCGTGGATGTGCGTCTCCGTCACGTGCGTGACGCGCAGTCCTTCCTTCGCGGCGGTGTCGAGATACTGCTGCACGTCGCGATTGGGATCGACGACGACGGCCTCGCCGGTACGCTGGCAGCCGATCATGTAGCTCGCCTGCGCGAGGGGCTTGTCGTAGAAGCGCTGAAAGAACATGCGGCGGCTCTCGGCTGGAGGAGGACGTGTCGGTGCTCGGCGCGCACGAACGCGCCGATCAGCAATACTCGCGCGCCGAATCCGCGCCGAAGACTGCGTGTATACTGCTCAACCGAACACGAAAGTACCGCCAAGTTGGATACGTCGCTAGTGCGACGAGCCCGCTTGCGCCTGTTGCCATGCCCGTCTGAATTCCCCGGGGGTCACGCCGACCACCGAGATGAAGCGACGCGTCAGGTGACTCTGGTCGGCGAAACCAACGTGGTGCGCAGCGCGGGAAACCAGCTCGCCGGCCATCAGCAGGTCACGTACGGCCGTGATGCGGCGCTGCGCCGCGTAGGCGTGCGGCGACACGCCGTACGCGCGCGAGAAGGCATGCGCAAATGTGAATCGGCTCAGATGCGCGAGTCTGGCCATCTCGCTCAGCGACCGCTTGGGAAGCGGATCGTCGTCCAGCATTCGGCGCACTCTCGCAATGCCCGCGGCGATGCGACGGTCATCGCCGGGTTCGTGCCGCAGACCCGCTGCGCCCGCGTGGAGTGCGTGTATCAATGCACACAGGTCTCCAAAGATCGCAGGCGTGCCGTGTGCCGCGGCCACATGCAATCCATCGTGCACGGCGATGACCTGCTCCGCAATGTTGCCGCCGCCCAGCACGAATGGCCGGGTGCCCAAAATCCCTTCCCCGTCCGCGACCTCCGCCGTCAATCCCGCGATCTGCGCCGTCGTCAGGTAGAGCGCGCGATAGTGCCACTCCTCAGCGCCGATGCTGAACGCGTCGTGCAATACGTGAGGCGGAATTACGAGTACATCGCCCTTCGTCAACTGGAGACTCTGCCCTGCGCCGAACACCATCGCGTTGCCCTGCTCCACGACGCCGATGACCGCGGCGTGCTGCGCATGGGGACTGAACCGGTGACTGCGGTACACGGCCGAAAGGAGTTCTACGCCACCCAATACGGGAGCAACGGCGTACTGCCGTTGCTTTTCCGTCGGAGTGTCGATACGACCCGACGTGCAAATTTCCGGCAAATGTTGGTTCGGTGCGTGCATAGGTCGCCGATGATAGGCACCCACCTTGAACCTTGGCGCGCACGCGGGATCACCCGGGGGCAACAGGGACGATCGGATATGCAGAGGGACCGCCACGGCGCGTGCAAGACAGCAAGACCGTTCAAGCCTTGGCGGCGTTTCGAGTGCACTATGAGTGGATCCATCCCTTCCCAAACACTCCACTCGATGCGCCTCATCCTCGCACCCGCCTTGCTGGTTCTTGCATCCGTGGCACCACCCCTTCGTGCCCAGCCCGTCGAGCTCGCGCAGCGGCGCAGCGAATTGCTTCGGACCGTCCAGCGCGCCGACTCCCAGATGCGGAACGGCTCATTCGCCGCAGCGATCGCGCCCCTCTTTGCGCCCAACGGCATCTACTCCGCGAATCTCAAGACCGACCTTCGCGGCGCGAGCGGCGCGCGCACGTTCTGGTCGCGCGACACCCTGAACGCGCGTTCCACCGGACGCTGGATCGTCATCCGACACGATGTCTCGGCCGATGGGCGCGATGGCTACACCTACGGGCTGTTCGACGTCGTGCGTCCGAGCGGCGATACGCTCCCCGGCGGGTTTCACGCGTATTGGCGTCGTACCGACGATGGGCAGTGGCAAATCCTCGCCATGTCG
>DASQZA010000303.1:0-48664 GCA_035638935.1 Gemmatimonas sp.
CTCGGAATTGACGCCATTGGTGCCACTGGTGAACACGTTCGGCGGCACGGTGATGTTGCCGCCCACCGTGATCACCGTGCCTGCAGCGGCCGCTCGTGCACTCGCCACCGTCGCGACTGCAGGCGCGACGTCGGCCGCCCCGCGCGGCTTCACTTGCGCGACGCCGTTGAACTGGGTCAGCACACCCGTGACGGCGTAGCGGTCACCGACGACGAACGCTGCGCGCGTCAACCCTGCCGCAGCCGCACGAATCGTGATTTCGGCACCCGATGCATCGACGGCGGTCACATTGAAGGAGGCCCCCGTTCCTGTCGGCACCGCGGTGATGCGGAGCCCTGACAGCGTGACGAGCCGCCCTTCGTTCGTGAGCGCGAGCGCTTGCGCAACCGTCTGCGCGACGGGCGCAACCGGTGTGCCGGCCCCGAGTCGCGTGAAGCGCAGCGTGGCTCCACCGATCTGCCGCTGTCCGCTGAATGCGGAGAGCACGCCTTGCGCTTCGACGCGATCACCAAGCGCGTAGAGCGCGGCGTCGGACGTAGGTACGGCGAAGACCGCAATGCCGCCCGTTGCGTCCTGCACCCATACTTCGGACGACACGCCGCCCGCGCCGCTCACGAACGATCCCGGTAACACGATGATCGAACCCTGCACCGCGACGGTCTGCCCATTGGCGCGGAGCCGCGCCGTGGCAATGTCGGTGATCAGGGCGCCGGTGAAGATCGCAGTCGACTGGAGCGCCGTACCAGCCGCAACCTCCACCCGGCGAACTGCACCCGGCGTTCCGTAGCTGATGGACGCCGGGTTCTCGAGCGAAGCGTAGTATACGCCGGGCGTCAGGAAACGAAACGTGTACGCGCCCGCCGCATCAGTGATGGTCGAATCGACGCGCGCGCCCGGTGCGCCCGCCTGCTCGCGGCGCAATACCACGGCAAGCCCGGCGCCCGGTGTATCGGTCGCGTCGTACGTGCCGTTGCTGTTGTCGTCGCGGAAGATTCGTCCGCTGATCGTACCGGGCAGGTACGCATAGCGCAGCTGCCCGCCGGTGTATGTGCCGAGCGTATTGACCACCACGCGTGGCGCTGCACTCGTCGTCAGCACCGTACCGGCTGGTCCGGCCGCCGGTGGTGTCACCGTGTAGCTGCCGGGCTTGAGCGTGAGCGTTGCCACACCATTGGCGCCGGTCGTGGCTTCGACCGGTGCGCTGCCAGCGGCGGCGTTGCTGGCCACACTGAGACGCGCGCCGGCGAACGGGGCGTCACCAGCGGTGAACGAACCCGACGCGTCGACGTCGATGTAGGCGCGCAGCTGGACTTCGGCGGACTTGCCCGTGGGTGCCGTGGCCTCGCTGCAGGCGGCGAAGAACGCCAATGGTGCGCACACGCGCGCCACTGCCGGCCACATGCGCGCACCGCGAAAAGCAGGGTATAACGGATGTCGAAGAGGCATAGGTGGTGTCGGGACCGTACGAATGATCAGGCGAGAAGGGCACGTTGGGTGACGCGTCCAATATGGTAAGACAGGACCTCGGCGCTGCATTGCTCAACATTAAAGCTCGCACACCCGCGTTGCCGAGCATAGCAAAAGGGGCAGGACTGCATGGCAGCCCCGCCCCTCACGCCGTTCACTTCAGCTCAGGCACCAATTAATCATGCCGCCGCGCGTTTCGTCCGGCGTCAGTTGAATGTGTACCGCACACCGAGCTGCATGCGCCACACGTCGTTCTGGCCGGACGTCCTCTGGAACGTCTGCGCCGGCAGCAGCCCAGTGCCGATATTGCGGAGGCGATACTGCAACGCACCGTTCGCGTCTGCACCACGCGGCACCAGCGGTTGGTTCGACACCACCCGATTGCCCGCACCCCACTTGCTGTTGAGCAGGTTGTCGAGGTTCAGGATGTCGAAACGCAGGGACACGGTATTCCGCTTCGCGCCGACATTGGTGAATATCTCCTGCGTCACGCCAAGATCGCTGCGGAAATTGATCGGAAGGAATACGGCATTCCGTTCCGTGTACTGCCCGCGACGCTTGCTCAGGTATTCATCCTGAGTGATGTACGCGTCCCACGCCGTCTGCTGTTCGGCCACGGTAAATGTACGCGCCGCGTTCGCACAGTTGGTTTGTGGTGCGCCGCCGGCATTGACGCAGTACTGCTCGAAGTTCATCTCGGAGATATTCCGTGGTACGTAGAGCAGATCGTTCGTGGCATTGTCTCCATTCGCGTCGGCGCTGAACAGGTAGCTGACGTTGTTCTGCGTCTGCCCCTGGGTGAATAGGGATACGGACGTGGCGCCAAAGCTGAAGTACTCGCGACGGTAGGAGAGCGCGAGGAAGATCCGATGCCCTGGCGAGAAGGCGGAGAACCCGACCCCCGGGTTATTCGGATCGTTGGCCTGGGCGTTGCCCAGCCAGTTGCCAGCAGCGGTCGATCCTGGATCGATGGCGTTCTTCGACACGCCGTATGAATAGGCGGACTTGGCGAACAACCCATTCCGAAACTCGCGCGTCAGCGAGGCCGCGACGTTGAAGGAGCGACCGGAGTTCGTGTTGCTCAGCACGTACGCCGCATTGATGTTGCTGTTTATACGATTGGAGGTCCACCGTTGCCGTGTATCGGCGCCCGTGAACTTCGTCTGCGCCGCGGGAAGATTGGCATTGACGTAGTACGCACCGTTCACCTCGGTACCGTACAATCCTTCCAGCGTGCCGACGAACCCGAAAGGCAGCTGCTGATCGATGGCGAGGTTCGAACGCCATACCTGTGAGAACTTGTAGCCAGGATCACTGACATTCAGCTCGTACGTCGCGGCCGGTGCACCGGTGACCGTCGTCGGCTTGTACCTGTCCGGATCAGGATTGAACGGCCGCGTACGGGTGTTTGTCACCTGATCGAACCCGGTCAGTACACCCGTGTTGCCGAGCTGATTGGAGATCCAGACGAGCGGCGGCGTGCCCGAGAACACACCGGTACCACCACGCACGACCGTGGAGCGATCACGCGCGACGTCCCAGTTGAACCCGACACGCGGCGAGAACAGAACGTTGGCTTTCGGGAGTTCGCCGGTATTCAGGCGCACGGTCTCGTTGTTCTCGTTGCGGAACGAGAGCTGATTTGCGAGCGGGTTGTTGAAGGCGGTGTTCGTGAACACGGGCAAGTCGAAGCGTAGCCCACCCGTGAGCACGAAGTTGTCACGCACGCGCCACTCGTCCTGCAGGTACGCACCGTAGGTGAACACCTCCAGCGGCTGCAGCGGCGTCGCGAGCCCCGGAATGTTCGAATACCGAACCTGGAACCGGTTCAGCGTCACAGGCGACTGCGTCCGCGCCGGATTGGCCAGTTGGTCGTTCGCGTCCGCATAGAAATCCGCGAGCGAGTTGTATACGTACGCGCTCTGCAGCCCGGGAGCAAAACCGTTATCGGAGTTGTACTTCTGGGCGGTCACGCCGAACGTGAGGTTGTGCTTGTCGAGATACAGCGAAAAGTTGTCCTGAAACTGAAGAGTCTTGTACTTCAGCACGTTGCTCGGCGTAAACGGCTCGAATCCGAACGAGATGTAGTTGAGCCCGTTGTCCAGGATGTCCACGAGCGGGAAGATCGTACCCTTGGACTTCCGGCTCTCGTCGTTCTCGGTATATCCGGCGATGATCTGATTCGACATTCGCGAGCCAAGTTGCGTATTCAGTTCCGCCACGTACGACTTGCTGTTCTCGAGAATGGCATATCCCGAGTTCAGGAAGCTCATCGAATTTGCATTGTCGCGGCGGTTGCCGGAATTGTTGCCGAGCGAGCCCGAGTTCGAAACAGGTTGGTCCGACTGCGAATTGAGCTGGCTGTACCGAAAGCTGAACTTGTTGCGCGTGTTGACGTTCCAGTCGAGCTTCGCGATGTATCGCGATGAGGGAACGACCAGATCGAATCCCTGGTAGGGCCCTGTAGCGTAGTTGAACCGCGTCTGCAGGAAGGTGCTCAGCTGGTCCAGATCGCTGGCAAGTACCCGGGTTGTGTTGCCCTCGATGGACTGTCCACCGGTGTTCGCGGTGAAGTTGGTGCCCGGCTGCGTCAGATCATCCGTCTCGTAGTTGAGAAAGAAGAAGAGCTTGTTGCGAATGAGCGGTCCGCTCGCGTATCCGCCAATCTGGCCGAACTTGAACACACCAGGATTGAAGGTCAGTCCGGCCACCTTCGTGCCGACGTAGTCCTGGTTTCGGGCCGTGTAGTAAGCCGAGCCCTTGAAATCGTTCGTCCCGCTCTTCGTGACCGCGTTGACCCCGGCGCCGGTGAAATTTCCCTGGCGAACGTCGAACGGGGCGATGTTGACTTCGATCTGTTCGATGGCGTCGATCGGAATCGGGCTGACGCCCGTGCGGGCGCCCGGCTGCGAGCCCAAGCCGAACGCATTGTTGAAATACGAGCCGTCCAGCGAAATGTTGTTGAGACGGTTGTCCTGTCCGGCGAAAGAGGACCCGGACGACTGCGGCGTGAGGCGCGTGAAGTCGGTGATGGTACGGCCAATCGTCGGGAACGCTGCCAGCGCCTCATTCGAAATGGTGGTCGATGCGCCGGTACGTGTGGCGTTCGACTCCCCGGCATTCGCCGTCACCGCGATTTCCGAGAGCTGCACGGCCGTCCTGTTCATCTGCATGCTGACATCGGCCGTCTGGCCGAGCGTCAGGTACACGTTGCTGCGTGTCACCCGCTCGAACCCGACAGCAACCGCGGTCACCGAATAAGGCCCTCCGACGCGCATGCCGGGGATGATGAAGCGACCGTCCATCCGCGTCTGCGACAAATAGGTTGTGCCGGATGGCGTGTGTACGGCGGTCACCCTTGCGCTAACCACGGGACCGCTCTCGGTGATGATCGTGCCGGACATCGCGCTTGTCGTGATACCCTGCGCGGCGAGGGATGCCGCAGAAACCGCTACAAACGCCAGAGACGCCAGCAGGCGCCCCAGCGGTCGAATCATCAGCATGAATGCTCTCTGGAGGAGTATGGAGGCGGAAATATACGAAATGCGGCTAGTTGTTACACTGCGCAAAGGGCGGGCACGGTCACCGATCTGTCACGAATTGTTGCGCGGACCCCCGTCGTTTTCCCGCCCCCGTCGTCCCACGGTCACGTAATAGACTGGAATGCCGAGCGCGATGACCCCGAGCACTCCCACCGTGCCCCAACGCTGCGCCGGGTCCACCAGCGCGTTCACCAGCAGGAATAGCGTCGCCAGGCAGAAAAGGGCCGGCAGCACGGGGTAGAAGGGCACGCGAACCGGGGGATTCCAGTCGGGCCGCTTCCGAAGCGAGAAGATCGAGCCCACCGAAAGGATGTAGAACACGAGGGAAGCGGTCACAAAGATGTCCGCGAGCTGCTCGAAGGTCCGAAGCAGCACGAAGCCGATTCCAATCGTCCCGGCGAGCGCGATCGCGACATACGGCGTCTGGAATTTCGGGTGCACTTTCGCAACCTGCTTGAAGAACAATCCTTCGTCTGCCATGGCGAAGAAAATGCGCGGCCCCGTCAGCAGCGAGCCGTTCACCGACCCGAACGTCGAGATCATCACGATGATCGACACGAGCGTCACGCCAATCGGTCCGACCACGCGAAGGGCGACGTCCGCTGCCACCAACCGCGCACCGCGAATCTCCTCGACACTGAGCACGGACAGGTAGGCCAGGTTGGCCAGCAGATAGATCGCGATGACCCCGAGCGTGCCGAGCACGATGGCGCGCGGAAGGGTGCGCCGCGGGTCGGCGACTTCCCCACCCACCTTCGTCAGATCGCCCCAGCCGTCGAACGCCCAGAGCACGGAAACAAGGGCCAGACCGAAGGCGCTCACCGAAAAACTCCCGGGCGGCATCGCCGGTGTGAAATGGCCGCCCGTACGGGGAAGGCCGATGGCGAACGCGAGGAGAATGATGAGCAGGAGACCGCCATACTTGGCCACGGTCGTGACGTTCTGTACGAGCGATCCCCATCGAAGCCCGACGATGTTCACCGTCGCCATGGTCGCGAGGGCGGCGGCCGCGACCCAGTGGGCGTAGCTGTCGTAGGGCGCGAGCGATGGATCGTAGCCCAGCCCCCGCAACGTGTACTCCGCAAACGTGATCGAGATGGCCCCGAGGGCGGCGGCCCTGATGATGATCAGTTCAGACCATCCGTACAAAAAGGCGGGGAGCCGGCCCCACCCTTCCCTGATGTAGACGAAATGCCCCCCGGTACGCGGTAACGCGCCCGCTATCTCGGCCAGCGTGAGTGCGCCGCAAAGGGCGAACACACCTCCGGTGACCCAGACTGCGAGCAATGGAAGGGGCCCCGGCAGCTTGTCCGCAATGCCGGCCGGTGATCGGAAGATTCCTGAACCAATGGTTGACCCGACGAGTACTGCGATCGCGCTCCAGAGGCCGAGGCTGCGTGGCAGCTCACGTGGGGCGCTGGCGCGACTGTTGGAAAGGCTGGATGACATGCGCGCTATCCTACTGCACGGTACGTGTGCCGGAACAGGGGCGCATGCTGCTAGCTTTGATCTTACATGCGCCCAGTCATACTCGACGCGGTCTTCTGGAGTGCCGCGCTCTCCTGCGCCATCGCGCAGTTCTTCATTCTCCGCGCCGTGCTTCGCCCTCCGGCAGTTCCGGACGAGGCCACCCGTACCCCGGGCGACGCCTCGTTGCCCATTCGACGCCAGTCGGGACGGGTCCAGGAAATCGTCTGGGCAGTGCTCCCGGCTTTCCTGCTCACTGCGGCGTTCGTGCTCGCCTGGCGCAACATGCATGGCGACATGCACAGCAACCTGCTCCCATGACCCGGTCCATGCCGACCTCTGATTTTCCGCTCGCCATCCGCCGCGCGTCGTATGCGGCCCTCGGCGTCGCACTGTTGCATATCGTCTTCGGCGCCATCGTGCGCATCTCGGGTTCGGGAATGGGCTGTGGGGACAACTGGCCGAAATGCTACGGCTACTGGTTCCCCCCGTTCGACCGCATGGACCTGGTCATCGAGGTGATGCACCGTTACCTGGCCATCGCATTGTTCGCCGCGATCGCGGTCCTCGTCGCGACCGTCTGGCGCCATCGGACGCTTCCGATGGTGAGCGGACGCGGCAGTGTCGCCAACGCAGCGCGGCTGGCGCTCCTGCTCTGGTTCGCACCTGCACTGTTCGGCGCCGTCACGGTCTTCACGGGCAACCCGGCGTGGGCAACGGTCGTGCACAAGCTGCTCGCCGTGTCGCTGATCGCGGTGCTCGCCATCGCGACGATGCGCGCCGGCGGTTTTGGTGCCGCCTCGGTCCGCATCGGCAGCGGCACGCCGAAAGCGGTCGGTGGAGCGACGGGTGCCGCGATCGGTGCGCTGTTGGTGGTGCTGCTTGGTGGGCTCACGGCCAAGCTGCCGGGTGCAGCGGTCGCGTGCGCGGGTTTCCCGCTGTGTGGAGACGGTTCGCTCGGGGGAGGTGCGCAACACGTGCAGCTCACACACCGGATCATCGCGTACCTGCTGGTGCTGCATCTCGCGTCGCTACCCTTTCTGTTTCGCAAGCGCGGTGAACCGTTGGCGGTGCAGCGTGCCGCGTGGATCGGTGCGGCCCTCGGTCTGATGCAGGTCGTGTGGGCCGGCTGGATGGTGATGGGCGGATTCCCGGGTGTCGTGCGCTCGATGCATCAGGGCACCGGCATCCTGATCTGGCTGGCCGCGTTCACGACGGCGTATCTCGCCCGGATCGCAGCGGGACGCACTACGATCGCGTTGCAAGGCACGCCGCAGCGTGATGCTTCGCCGTCACTGGTGCAGGTTCCGGCACACTGATGCCTGTACCTGCAGCGCCCGGTGGTGCACCGGTGCCTGGCCCGATTCCAGTCGTGCCCGCTCCGAGCGTCGGCAAGCCGTCGGCCGAGCCACCGTCGCTCGCGCGCGACTTGGTATCGCTCACGAAGCCGCGCATCATCTCGCTGCTGCTGGTCACGACCGCCGCGCCGATGTACGCGGCAGGATCGCCGGATTTTCTCACGGTGCTGCTGGTGATGATCGGCGGCTATCTCATGGCCGGCGGTGCGAATGCAGTCAACATGTACATCGACCGAGACATCGACGATGTGATGTCACGAACGCGCCTGCGCCCAATCCCGAGCGGCCGGATGTCCCCGATCCAGGTGCTCGCGTTCGGCGTTGCGTGCGCCGCGCTGGCGACGTGGATGCTGGCGTACTACGTGAACGTGCTGACGGCGGGGCTCGCGCTGGCGGGCTTTTACTTCTACGTGTTCATCTACACCCGCTGGCTCAAGCGGTCGTCGCCACAGAACATCGTGATCGGTGGTGCAGCAGGTGCGTTCCCCCCGCTGGTGGGATGGGCGGCGGTGACGGGCACGCTCGACGTCACGGCGCTCTGCCTGTTCCTCATCGTGTTCTACTGGACGCCGCCCCATTTCTGGGCGCTCGCCTTGCTCAAGCAGGTGGACTACGGTCGTGCACGCGTGCCGATGGCACCCCTGGTGTGGGGCGAACGTGAGACGATGCACCAGATGGTGTGGTACACCGTGCCGTTGGTTGCGCTCACGCTGCTACCCGTGCTCTTCGGCGCCTTCGGCCTGACGTACCTCGTATCGGCCGTGATTCTCAACGCCCTGCTCGTGCGCGGCCTGCTGCGCATTCTGTCCGCGGCACGTTCCGGACAGCCGTGGAGCGGTCCGGCGTGGTGGGTCTACAAGTACACGCTGCTCTACCTCGCGCTGCTGTTCGTGGCGATGGGCGTCGATCGCGCAATCGCGCGCGCTTTCGCTCCCGCCATCGCGTGACCCACAACTCGTGACTGCGCCAGTCCCACCGAAGCCGAAACGCGGGATGGTGTCGCCGCGCCCGCTCGCGCGGTTGCTCCCACTCCTGAAGCCATACTCGGCGAAGCTCGCGGGAGCGTTCGTCTGCCTGGTCGTGGCCGCGGCGGCGGGCCTTGCGTTCCCGGCGGTGCTGCGAGTCCTGCTCGACTCGGCATTCGTGATCGGCGACCGCAGTTCGCTCGACCGTTGGGCATTGGTGCTGCTCGGCATCTTCGCCGTGCAGGGCATCATGAACTACGTGCAGGTCTTTCTGCTCAGCAGCACCACCGAGCGTGTGATCGCCCGGCTGCGCAGGGACACGTTCGCACATCTCATCCGCCTTTCGCCAGCGTTCTTCGCCGAGCGACGCACCGGCGAACTCACGAGCCGGCTGTCGAGCGATCTCGGTCTGCTCCAGTCGCTGCTCAGCACCTGGGTGTCGGAACTCTCACGCCAGATCCTCTTCCTGATCGGCGGAGTGATCATGCTCGTGATCACGAATCCACGTCTCACGCTGACGACGCTTGCCGTCGTCCCGCTCGTCGTTGGCGCCGCGATCGTATTCGGCCGCGCGCTGCGCAAGGCCAGTACTGGCGTACAGGATCGCGTCGCGGAAGCCATGGGCATGGCCGACGAATCGTTCGGCGCCATTCGCACGGTGCAGAGTTTCACACGCGAAGACCAGGAGACCGATCGTTTCTCGCGCTCCCTTGGCGATCTGGTGGAAATCGCCGTGAAGCGCGCTCGCTTGCGCGCGATGTTCTTTGGCGTCGTCGGATTCGTGGCATTTGCGTCGGTGGCGATCGTGCTCTGGCAGGGCGGCGCACAGGTGCTCGAGGGGCGGCTCACGGCTGGTGCGCTGGTGTCGTTCCTCTTCTATGCGTTGACCGTCGCCGCTGCCGTCGGATCGCTCGCGTCGCTGTTCGGCAATTTTCAGGAAGCCATCGGCGCAGTCACCCGTGTGTTCGAACTGCTGGAGACGCAGCCGACGGTTCGCGAGCGCGCCGGAGCGGTGACCTTGCGGCACCCGGTGCGTGGCGCCGTGGAGTACGAGAATGTGGAGTTCCGCTATGGCGACGACCTGCCCAAAACGATCAGCGGTATCTCCCTGTCGATCGCTCCCGGCGAAACGCTGGCACTGGTTGGACGTTCAGGCGCCGGCAAGACGACGATCGCGAGCCTGCTGCCGCGCTTCTGGGACGTGACATCAGGGCGCATCACGCTCGATGGTGAGGACGTGCGCGGGCTCAGCCTGCAGTCGCTGCGCGGCGCAATCGGCATCGTGCCGCAGGAACCCGTGCTCTTCAGCGGCACCATTCACGAGAACATCGCGTACGCGAAGCCCGACGCGACCGATGCGGCCATTCGCGATGCCGCAGCGGCAGCGCACGCGCTCGAGTTCATCGAGCGCCTGCCGGACGGTTGGCATACGAAGGTGGGCGAGCGTGGCGTCAAACTGTCCGGCGGACAGCGTCAGCGGATCGCGATCGCACGTGTCTTTCTCAAGAACCCCGCGGTCGTGATTCTCGACGAAGCAACGTCAAGCCTCGATACCGAGAGCGAAGGCTTCGTCGAGGAAGCCCTGGAACGGCTGTTGGTTGGACGCAGCACGCTCATCATCGCACACCGACTGAGCACGGTACGCCGAGCGGATCGGGTGGTGGTACTCGACGAGGGCACGATCGTCGAAACGGGAAGCCACGAGGAGCTGGTAGGGCGCGACGGCGGATTGTACCGCAAGCTGTACGTCGGGCAGATGGTAGCGACGGAGCTCGTTGCGGGGGATTAAAGCGCGCCTGGCGTCTCGCGCCTGAGCCGTTCAGCGCAGCACAATCTCGACGGATGCTTCCCTTCCCTCCCCCACCGTCACCTTCTGCCTCGTCGTACCGAACCGCTCGTGCCAGACGAGCAGTTCATAGGTGCCCACCGGCACCCCGTCCATCGCGAATCTTCCATCCGCTTCGCTGATCACCACGAACGGGTGCGGCGCGACGGCGAGGTATCCGCGCACCCACGGATGATGGTCATCCGAAATGGCGACCAAGCCCGCCGACTTCGTCGCACCGGACACCGGCACGACCTGCCCTGCACCGTTCGTCGACACGAATGCGCGCACCGAGTCCGACGTCCCGGTGTCGGAAAAACGGAATCTCGCCATCACTGCGTCCTGCGAATTCACGATGAGCGTGCCCCCCGCGGCGATTCGCTGCACCCGCGGCTCGAGCCGGCACCCCCGCATCGTGAGTGTGGTGCGACGTGGCAGATCATTCGCGCGACCGGCGGCGACGCCTTCGAGCCACACCACGGCGTTTCCCACACCATTCGCCGCCCCGCTGGACACGAAAGTGGGCTCGGTGAATGGCCGACAGGCGATGCGATCATGCGTCGGCGTCACCGATGTGTCACCGGGTGCGCCACGTCCGCTCGACACTTTGCCGGTCACGGTGCCTGTCGCGAGCACTCGCGTGCTATACTGCTGTCCATCCGCGCCACCCGCCGCCCGCGCGAGCGTTCCCGAACCCGCCCCGTCGCGCGCTGCACCGGGGCCGTTCGCGATACCCGTTCGCTGCGCCGGCACTTCGGTCCTCGATTCGCGCGCACTGCCATCGGCACCACATGCGGCCGTGGTGATGACCGTGGCCGCAGCAGCGATCTTCGAGATGGTGCACACCAGCGTGCGCATCGAGGCGCCTAGACGACGAACAGGTCGCGCTGCACGTCGTCAGGCGTGACCAGCAACCCATCGTCGAGCACGTATGCATTGACCTCGCTCCGCATACCGAGTTCGCCGGGAATGTAGATGCCAGGCTCGATCGAGAATCCGATGCCGGGGATCAATACACGGTCATCCCGCGACTCGAGATTGTCGATCTGCGGTCCGGAGCCATGGAGTTCGCGCGCGTCGATGCTGTGCCCCGTACGATGCCAGAACTGCGCACCGAATCCGCGGCTCGTGATGACGGCGCGCGCCGCATCGTCGGCCTCGCCGCCGCGCACTGGAACGCCGCTGCCGAGCCGATCGTGCAGCAGTGAGAGCGCCGCATCGCGCGCGTCGCGCACGGCCTCCCAGATTTCGATTGCTCGCGACGACGGCGTACCGAGCGATGCCATCCATGTCTGATCCGCATAGATGCCGGTGCCACGCTCTCGCGCCCACAGGTCGATCAGCAGCGTGTCACCACGCACGATCAGTCGAGGCGCATCGGCCGACGGAGCGTAGTGCGGGTTCGCGGCGTTCTCCGAGGCAGCAACGTCAGGGCCATGCGCAGTTTCGAGCCCGGCGCGGTCGAACGCATCGAGAATACGCGCCTGCAGCTCGTGCTCGGTGATCGGTGTGCCCGCCAGCACCATTGCACCGGCGTGGGCGATGGCCTCTTTCGCCATTGCCGCGATGTGTACCGCCGCGCGCCGGTGAGATGCGAGACCTTCCGGTGTCCACGTTGCGTAGACGTGCGACACCAGCTCCGCACTCGTCACCACGCTGGCGCCGGTCGCGCGCACCATTTCGAGCACGCCCGCAGGCACACGATCGAGATACGGGATACCGTCGCCGGCCGAATACTCCATCGCGACGCGCTTGCCGCCGATCAACGTCGCGAGTTCGCTCTCCAGCCCGCGCCAGCCGGTGTACTCGCGCAACGGCCATTCCTTCGGCCACCTCGCCCATGGGCCGGGTTCGATGCTGTGCGCGATGCCGACCGGCGTGCCAGTGCGCGGGATGAACGCAAAGACGCGGCGTGATGCGAGGCCCTGAAAGCCAAGGAGACCGCTCGCGATCGCGTTCGTGCCGCGAAAGTCGTACAGCAGCCAGCCATCGAGATCCGCGTCGGCGAGCAAGCGCTGGATGGCCGGAAGTTTTTCGGGAGTCAGCATGGCCACGGAATAAGGCGGGATGACCGGCGGAACGGGAGCTACCGGCGCCGCCACTCCGTGCGCCACTGGCAACGCGAGTCGCCACGCGACCGACACATCACATGCTCCACGGCACCGTCGGCGGACGCGAGCAACTGCAGCGATTCGCGAAACGCCGCTTCGTACAGTCCGCAGCCGGCCGCGCGCGGTGCCGAGTCGACCGATACGGGATCGGGAATGTCGAGCAGCAACGTGCTGCCCTGCCGTACGATCTGCCCGCCGAGGAAACGGCTGGCGAGCCTGCGAAGCAGTCGCAGTGCAATCGGTCGTCCGATGAGGGACGGCATCGTGGTGGCCGCGCCGCGCATCGTTGCACCCAGTGTCTCACACGCCGAGCGGGCCCACCGGCGGCCCGCTTCCCGGAACGCGATATCCGCATCCGGCCGCCGGCCGATCAACCGGGACAGTGCGAGGACATCACCAAATGGCACGCGCTGCTGCCGACGCACGGCTTCGCTGTAGCGGCGGATCTGCTGATATACCGTCTCGCTCAACCCGAACCGCTTGTTCCGCAGCTCGTGCACCAGCTCCGCATCGGGCTCCGCTTCGGGCGTGTCGATGGCCTTGACCGCTTCCAGGAGCGCGAGTGGCAGCCGCGCGTCGAGCGGCCCACCCACGAGGGTGAGGGCCGGGACGCCATGCGGCGTGGCACGAAAGGCGAGATCGTCGATCAGCGAAGACACGAGCGCCGAAGGTAACGTGTCGCAGGTCACTGGTACAAGCGGCGTCGACCACACGATTGCGACACGCTGGCGAATGACGGGCTGGTCTTGCATGGCACCGCTCCGCGTCGCAGACATTCCGGGCACCCTTCCCAGGCAGTGTCTGCGTTACCAGCAGTCGTTTGCCCGGATCATCCCGGAACAGTGTCGCGTGAATCTCGATTCCCCCGCCCCGCTTTTTCTTGCGCTCGTGGTGACTGGCGCGGTGGCCGCGGCCGCATACGCGGCGCGGAGTCTGACGCGTGGCGGTGCTATCGCCGCGTTCGCCGTCGGCGCGAGTGCCCTTGCGCGCGCCTGGGGATGGGGCGCGTTCCTGATCGCGTGGTTCGTGCTGGCATCGGTGCTTTCTCGCGTTGGCCGGACGCGCAAGCTCCAGCGCACGGATGGCATCATTGCGAAGGGCGATCGTCGCGACGCGATGCAAGTGCTGGCCAATGGTGGAGTGTTCGGGGTGCTCGCGCTGGCCAGCTCGATCGGCGACATCTCCACACTTGGCGGCCCTCTGCGCGCCGAGTCGATGAGCGCCGGCGCTGCAGCAGCCCTCGTCGCCGCCGGGGCGGACACATGGGGAACCGAGATCGGCACGCTGCGAGGTGGTCAGCCTTGGTCGATTCGCTCGTGGACGCCTGTGCCCGTCGGTACCTCCGGCGCAATTTCGCTTGCGGGGACGGTTGCATCCGCGATTGGCGCCCTGCTTCTTGCACTGATCGCCGCTGCATTCGACGTCATCCCACCGGGCGCGGCGCTGCTCGTGGCAGCCTGCGGATTCGCGGGCGCAGCCGCAGACACACTCGTCGGTGCGTGGTGGCAGGAGCGCCGCTGGTGCAACGGCTGCGGGATGGAAACGGAACAGGCCGTGCATCGCTGCGGCGCGGCGACCGTACGCCGCGGGGGAGTGGGCGTGCTGACGAATGACGTCGTCAATTTTCTCTGCACGCTGGTGGGTGCGGCGCTCACTCTGCTGCTTCCTTCACCGATACGCTGACCGCTCCGAGCGCTCCTCGACGCGGGGCTCGGGTCGGTAGCGTGAACCGATGATGGTATTCCGGCGTTAACCCTCTCACTCTTTCCCGAGCCCGACATGTCCTCTCTGCCCGATGCGACGCAGGTGCTGGTGGTAGGTGGAGGACCGGCTGGCGCTTCGACCGCATGGCATCTCGCCTCGGCGGGGCTCACGGTCACCCTGGTCGATCGCGCTCGTTTCCCGCGATCCAAGCCGTGTGCGGAGTACATCAGCCCTGAGGGCGCGCGCATTTTGAGCGCGATGGGGGCACTGGACGCGCTCGAAGCCCGCCATTCGTCTGCATTGACGGGCATGCAGGTACACGCGCCCTCCGGGGACATCATCCACGGCGAGTTCGTTGCCCAGCACGGCTTCCGGGGCTTTCGCGACCGTGGGCTTGGCGTGCGTCGCGAAACACTCGACACATTGTTGCTCGACCGGGCGCGTGCGGCCGGCGTGCGGGTCGTCGAAGGCGCGAAGCTGGAAACCCTGCTGACGAACGCGACAGGGGTCTGTGGTGCGCGCATTCGTACTCCGACCGGCATGCAGGACGTACGCGCGTCACTCGTCGTCGGTGCGGATGGGCTGCGCTCGCAGGTGGCACGACGGCTCGGGCTCGCGCGGTCCAGCCGGTGGCGCAAACGCATGGCGCTGGTCGGCCACTACCGGAACGTCAGCGGCATTGGTACGCTCGGCGAGATGCACGTGAGACGGCATGGATACGTCGGCCTCGCCGCCGTCGGTGACGGTATCACCAATGTCGCGCTCGTGGTTCCGCACGCGTCGGCCGGTGCGATGCGAGGCGATGCCGCCGGATTTCTCGATGCGTGGCTCGGGGCCGACGACCGCCTGCGGGAGCGCTTCAGCAGCGCGGAACGTGTCAGTGCAGTGCAAGCCACCGGACCATTCGCTTCCCGCGCGATCCGCGCATGGGCGGACGGAGCGCTGCTCGTGGGTGACGCAGCGGACTTTTACGATCCGTTCACTGGCGAAGGTATCTATGCCGCGCTTCGTGGTGGTGAGCTGGCGGCGCCATATGCCGTACGCGCGGTACTCGCGATCGAGCGTGGCGACCCACGTGCATCTCGCATCGCGTTGCAGGAGTACGACAAGGCGAGGCACGCCACGTTCGCCGGCAAGTGGCGCGTCGAAAAGCTGATCGGCGCGGCAGTCGCGTTACCGTGGCTCATGAATTACGCAGCGAGGGTGCTCGGGCGTGACCGCGACCTCGCCGACTTGCTGGTCGGCGTCACTGGCGATTTCGTACCGCCTGCGGCAATGCTGTCACCGCGCACACTGCTGCGATTCCTCCTGCCGCGTCGAACGGCCCAGCCCCAATCTCCTCCCGTGTTGCATGCCCATCGACCGTGATCTCTTCCGCTCCGTCCTCGGCCGATTCTCGTCCGGCATTACCATCATCACGACCCACGACGACGACGGCCGCGATCATGGCATGACCGTGAGCGCGTTTTCGTCACTCAGCCTCGACCCGCCCCTCGTGCTCGTGGCCATCGCGCACGACGCGACGATGGCACCGGTCATGGCGTCGGCACGCAGCTTCGCGGTCAACATTCTCTCGGAATCGCAGGAAGCGCTGTCCCGCCGATTCTCCGGCAAGCTGGACGACCGCTTCGCCGGAGCCGGCCGGAGCCCCGGATCGATGGGAGACGCGATTCTCGACGATGCACTCGCCACGCTGCAGTGTCGTATTGTCGCGCGTCATCTCGCGGGCGATCATGTCATCGTGGTTGGTGAAGTGGAGGAGGGCGTGGCCCACGAAGGGCGGCCGCTTCTCTACTATCGCGGCGGTTACGCGAGGCTCGAGCGGTAGCAGTGCGATTCACGCCGGCGCGCCGTCGCGGAGTCGAGATCCTCGACGACCCATCGCACGATCCAGCACTTGCCGTGCGGTCGTTGCGTGATGTCGCCAAGGCGAACCGGCTCTTCGGCGGGCGGCGGGCGGTGCTGCGTGAAGTCGATCGGGCGCTCGTGCGTGCTCGGTCCAGGGACACCCAGGCCGCACCGCAGTCGCGCTCCCGCACACCAGCGCCCGAGCGCATCCTGCTCGACATCGGCACGGGGATCGGGGACATCCCTTCTGCCGCTGCGCGCGCTGCTGCACGTCGTGGGGTTCGGCTCTCCACCATCGGCCTCGAACTCGAAGGGGAACTCGCTCGCGCGGCCCAGCCTGCCTGCACGTGGGCGCTGGTGGGTGATGCGCTGCAGCTCCCGTTCGCCGACGCGAGTATCGACATCGTGACGGTGTCGCAGGTGTTGCACCACTTCGAGGGCGACGCGGCCGATCAGCTGCTCCGCGAGTGCACGCGCGTGGCGCGCGACGCCGTCGTGGTCGCCGATTTGCGACGTAGCTGGTTTGCGGTGGCTGGTCTCTGGTGCTCGAGCTTTGTGCTCGGGTTCCACCCTGTGAGCCGCAACGACGGCGTTGTCTCCATTCTGCGCGGGTACACGGCCTCTGAACTTGCCGCACTGGTTCAGCGTGCGACTGGCGCCGTGCCGGTCGTCCGGCATGCGCTGGGCTGGCGTGTAACGGCGGTCTGGGCACGGGGTAGTAACGCTGCAGCCAGTTCCAGCATTGCTTTCGGCACGCCCCGCTCGGTGAACGGCGCGCGAACTGCTTCGCACGCTTCCTGACGCTCGAGCACGCCACTGCCTAACCACATCCGGATGCATTTGAACTACGACTTGGGCGCACCACCGGCAGGCCGTCTCATGACCACCGTCGACGAGACTGTCGTGCGCGCGCCGCGAGCGAAGATCTTCGAAGTGGCGCGCGAGGTGGAGCACTGGCCGGCGTACCTGCCCCACTACCGGTTCGTGCGATTTCGGCACCGGACGCCGGACGGCGGGGGCATGGTGGAGATGGCTGCCAACCGCCCATTCGGCATCGTCGCCTGGCCCACGTGGTGGTTGTCGGAGATGGCTGTGAACGAAAGCGTCCCGTGGATCCGTTTCCGCCATGTCGGCGGCATTACCACCGGTATGGACGTCGAGTGGTCGTTTACGGATGCGCCGGGCGGCACGCTCGTGCGCATCGTGCATGTCTGGAACGGGCCGGACTGGCCGGTCATCGGCGAGTTCGCCGCGACAAACGTCATCGGCCCGGTGTTCGTGCACGGGATTGCGTCGCGAACGCTCTCCGGCCTCGCGAAGGTCGCGGAGCAATGAGCGCCGGCGGCGAGAACGGCAATGACGCCACGCAGCGATTCGGGCATCGGCGACGTGTGGCCATCACCGGCATCGGATGCGTGACCCCGATTGGTACGGGTGTCGAGGGGTTGTGGGCGGGGCTTCGCGCCGAGCAGTCGGCGGTGCGCGCGGCGACGCGCTTCGACGCATCGATCTTTCGCAGTCGCTGCACCGCGCAGATCGATGGGTTCGAAGCAACGGATCATCTCGATGCAAAGCGGGTGAAACGGCTGGACCGATTCGGGCAGTTCAGCGTCGTGAGTGCCAAGCTCGCACTCGAGGACTCCGGCATCGATCTGGACACGGAAGATCGTGAACGTGTCGGCGCCATGATGGGCACCGCCCTTGGCGGCATCGGGTACGCCGAGGAACAGGCCGGTCGCTTCGTGCATGGCGGGCTGCGCGACGTGGATGCGACGCTGGCCCTCGCGGTATTCGGTGGTGCCGCGAGTTGCAACATCGCGATCGATTTCGGCGTCTCGGGCCCGAACAGCACCAATGCAATGAGCTGCGCGTCCGGGACGATCGCCATCGGCGACGCGTTCCGGCAGATTCGCGACGGCTACGCCGACATCATGATTGCCGGAGGAGCGGAAGCGCCGCTCGCGACGCTTTGTTTTGGCGCGTTCGCGCTCATTCGCGCAATGTCCACGCGCAACGATGACCCCTCCACGGCATCACGGCCATTCGATCGTGACCGCGACGGGTTCGTCATGGGCGAAGGCGGCGCGGTGCTGGTTCTCGAGGAGTGGGAGCACGCGAAGGCGCGAGGTGCGCGCATCTACGCGGAGCTGGCAGGGTTCGGCACCACCAACGACGCCCATCACATGACGGCCCCGCTCCCGGGTGGCGCACAGGCCGCACGTTGCATGCGCAATGCGCTCGCGGACGCGTCGGTGCTGCCCGCCGACATCGACTACATCAATGCGCATGGCAGCAGCACGCCGCTCAACGATCCCACGGAGACGCTCGCGATCCGCACGGTATTCGGCGAGAGCGCGTACACAGTGCCGGTATCCAGCACGAAGGGCTACTACGGCCATGCACTCGGCGCGTCCGGCGCATTCGAGGCGGCAATCTCCGCGCTGGTGTTGCAGCGCGGCTGGGTGCCGCCCACGCTCAACCTCCAGCACCCCGACCCGGAGTGCGACCTCGACTACGTGCCGGGAACCGGTCGCGCGTTGCCCGTGCGCACGATCCTGAGCAACAGCTTCGGCTTCGGTGGCATCAACGCGAGCCTGGTGCTCAAGCGGGTCGACTAAGCGACCCGCGGCCCCACTCCACCCTGCTCTACTCCGCCGGAATTACTCCGACAAGTACGTGCGGGTGTACCGGTCCATGCTTTGCTCGATGATTCGCATGGCGGACTCGCTCTTCTCCCATCCGGTGATCTCGACACGTTTGCCCTCGAGATCCTTGTAGATCCCGAAGAAGTGTTCGATCTCGCGAAGGTAGTGCGGGGAGATGTCGGCGATGTCGAAGACATCGTTGTAGAACGGGTCGTCGCTCGGTACCGCGAGAATCTTCTCGTCCGGCTCTCCCTTGTCGAGCATGCGAAGCACGCCGATGGGCCGGCAGGTGATCTGGCATCCCGGAAATGTCGGCTCGTTGATGCGCACGAGAATGTCGAGCGGATCATTGTCCTCGTGCAGCGTGCGCGGAATGAACCCGTAGTCGCCCGGATAGTGCACGGCCGAGTACAGCACGCGGTCGAGCTTGAAGTGTCCGGTTTCCTTGTCGAGTTCGTACTTGTTGCGCGAGCCTGCCGGAATTTCGATGATCGCGGTCACCTGCTCCGGCGGCTGCGGGCCAGCCGGCAAGTCATGCCAGGGATTGTGCTTCATGTTTCCTCGAATTCAGCTGCACATTCAGCGCGCGCGGAGTGCCGCGGCGGCATCAATGGCAAAGTAGGTGATGATGGTATCCGCACCGGCGCGCGATATCGCCGTGAGTGATTCGAGCATGGCGCGTTCGCCGTCGATCCACCCGCGCTCCGCGGCAGCCTTGATCATCGAGTATTCCCCACTTACCTGGTAAGCGGCGAGCGGCAGGCCGGTCTCGGCCTTCACGGCGGCGATGATGTCGAGGTAGGCGCCGGCAGGCTTCACCATCAGGATGTCGGCCCCTTCGGCAACGTCGAGTCGCACTTCACGAAGCGCCTCGCGCGCGTTGGCGGGATCCATCTGGTAGCTGCGACGATCGCCGAACGCGGGCGTGGACTCGGCAGCCTCTCGAAACGGCCCGTAGAACGCCGAGGCATACTTGGCTGCGTAGCTCATGATGGGGGTACCGCTGAATCCCGCCCCATCGAGTGCGGCACGCAGGTGGCCGACACGCCCGTCCATCATGTCGCTTGGCGCTACAATGTCTGCTCCAGCCTCCGCATGCGACAACGCCTCGCGCGCGAGCAGTTCGAGCGTCGCGTCGTTGTCGACTTCACCAGCGTTCGTGAGCGGGCCGCAGTGTCCGTGGCTCGTGTACTCGCACATGCACACGTCCGTTACCACGAGCAGCGTCGGGAACTCGCGCTTGATCGCGCGCACCGCCTCCTGCACCGGGCCATGTGGATCCCAACCCGACGAACCCGTCTCGTCCTTGTGATCGGGGATGCCGAACAGCAACACCCCGCCGATCCCCGCCGAGACGGCGCGTTCGGCGTCGCGCAGCAGCTCGTCGACCGACGTCTGACACACGCCCGGCATCGAACCGATCGCGGTGCGGATGCCCTTTCCGGAGCGAACGAAAAGCGGCCAGATGAACTGCGCCGCATCGAGTCGCGTTTCGCGTACGAGCCGCCGCAATGCGTCCGTGCGGCGCAAGCGACGCATCCGAACGGTCAGTGGCGTTTGCGAACCCGTCGCGGTGATATCGAGCGAATCGATCGACGTCATGGCGCGCTCAGGGGATGACCTGTGGTGGATTCGCCGGCCGTTGCGCCATCGCGAAGCGATGCGAGGATCTCGGCACCACCGTTCGCATGGAGCTGTGCGGCGAGCGCGCGTCCTGCAGCTGCCGGATCCCGGAGGTCGACCGCGATGGACCCACGCACGACGTCGGAGCCGTCGATCGCGGCGATGATGCCGTGTAACGTCACGCCAGCACTACCGCCGGCATCGCGCAGCATTGCCGCGCCGATCGGAACCTGGCAACCGCCTTCGAGCGCGGCGAGCAGCGAGCGTTCCGCGGTGACCGACGCGCGCGTTTCGGCATGATCGAGTGCAACCAGCACGCTGTTCATCGCGGCGTCATCGGTACGAGCCTGCACCGCAATGGCGCCCTGTCCGGGCGCCGCCAACCACTCCGGTGCGTCGAGCAGTTGCACGATGCGGTCGCCGAGGTCGAGGCGGCGCAGGCCGGCGGCCGCGAGCAGGGCCGCATCCACTTCGCCGTCGTCGATCTTCCGCAATCGGGTGCCGACGTTGCCCCGCAGTTCACGTACGTCGAAGTCCGGGCGGAGTGCACGCAGCTGTGCACGACGTCGCAGGGACGAGGTACCGACGCGTGCACCATGCGGCAGGTCGAGCAGCGTGCGGGCGGTGGTGTCCGGACCAACGACGAGTGCATCGCGCGGATCTTCACGCTCCAGCAGCGCGACGATGGTGAGCCCGTCGGGATCAGCGGTCGGCAGGTCCTTCAACGAGTGTACGGCACAGTCCGTCCGCCCACTCAGCAAGTCCGCCTCGAGTTCCGCCGTGAAGAGCCCCTTCGAGCCGATCGCATTCAACGGCCGGTCGAGAATGCGGTCACCGATCGTGGTGTAGGTGACGAGTTCACTCTCGACACCTTGGGCGCGCAGCAGGGCCGCGACTTGTCGCGCCTGGCGCAGGGCGAGTTCGGAGGAGCGGGTACCTATTCGGACGATGGGTGACGGCATTTTCGGAAGATAATACGTTGGACGTTCTTAGCTTGGACGCCAGGCGCCAGACCCCAGACGCCAGAGTGCATGCGACAACTCACCCTGGCGCCTGGCGTCTGGCGCCTGGCGTCCAAGCCATTCGCGTCCAAGTCGCCTACGTGCGTCACCCCACGCCGACAGCGCGCACAATTTCCCGGACCAATCCCTCGACCGTCGGCGCACCGGACTCCACCCTCACCGGAAACCCGGCCGCCCGCGCGGCCTTCGCCGTGACCGGGCCAATGCACGCGACGGGCAACCGTCGCGCATGCTCCGCCGGCAGTGCATCGAGCAACGCGTCCACCGCACTTGGCGCGGCAACCGTCACAAGATCGAGCTCGCCGGCCAGCGCGAGCGCGCGAATCCTGGCGCAGCCGTCGGGATCCGGCGCGCTTCGGTACACCGGAACCACGTCGACGACCGCGCCGAGTGCCGTGAGGCCGGCGGGCAGCACATCACGCGCGCCCTCTGCTGCGGGGTACAGCATTCGTGCGCCGTCAACGTCGTCGCGCACCGCCATCGCATCCACCAGTGCATCGGCGAGGAATCGTTCTGGCACCAGCGTCGGCGTCCAGCCGCGTGTCTCGGCCGCCGCGGCTGTCGCGGGGCCGACGACCGCCACCTTTCGCATGCGCAGGATATCGCGGTGCGCCGCGGTCGTCAGCGCACGGTCGAGATGCTCCACGGCGTTCACGCTCGTGAGCAGGATCCACTGATAGCGGTGCAGCTCGCGCACCGCTGCCGCGAGCGCGTCACCGGGGAGCGTCTCGATCCGCGTCAGTGGGACCTCGTGCACCGTCGCACCGACGGCACGTAGCTGTGCGGCTAGCGGCGACCCCCGGTCGCCGGCGCGTGTGACGGCGATGCGTACCCCCGCAAGCGATCTCCCTGCCGGTATTTCTCCGGCTGTTCCGGTCACAGTTGCCTCTCATCGTTCACTTGACCGTTCTGCGACGAGCTCACGACTCGGCGTTGCGACCAGCGCGCGATGTATCGATGCCCGACGCGTTGCGCGTGCGCGCAATGCGTCGTTGCAGGAGCAGGATGTACCCGCCGTACACCACCAGCGCGATGGCATATCCGGCCCACATGTATGCGGACGTGTCCGGCGGACCGCCGGGCCGCGCCACGTATGCCCCGCCGGTGCCCGCACCGGCCGCCGCAGCGGCGGCCGACGTGTCCTGTACTGCGCTGGTGGCCGCCTGCAGCAGCCCGTGCAGCATGCTCGTCATCCGTGCTCCAGTGCAGCGCGTGCATCCCGCATCGCCGCCCAACGGTAGCGCATCCGCAACAGCGCGAAGAACAGCAGCAGAAACGCCAGCGTGGCGAACAGGAACGTCAAGCGCATCTCTGGCGGCAGGTTGTTCTGCGGATTGTTCGGCGTGAGCACGACTGGTGGCGGGTGCATGCCCCGGAACAGCAATACCGTGAGGTGGATGAACGGCACCAGTAGTGCGGCAAGCGATCCCATCACCGCCGAGAGCCGTGCGCGCTGTTCAGTGTTTTCGACCGCGTTGCGCAACACGAGGTAGCCGAGCACCACCAGCCAGAGGAAGAGCGTACTCGTGATGCGCGCCTCCCACTGCCACCACGTACCCCAACTGGTGCGCGCCCACACCGGACCGGTGACGAGCACCATTCCCATGAAGACGAGACCGACTTCGGCAGAGGATTCCGCGAGACGATCCAGACGCTCGTCGCGGATCCACAGGTAGACGAGGCTGCAGATCGCGAGCAGGCCACATGCGAGGTAGAGTCCGACGATCGCCGCGGGCACATGGATGTAGAAGATCTTCTGGGCGTCGCCCAGCATTGCGTCCGCGGGCGTGTAGAACAGCGCACGCACACACGCGGCAATGCAGGCGACCACCGCGACAGTCAGGAACCAGTCGAAGCCCTTCGGACGTGCCGCCGCGAAGGGTGTGTTGAGTGGTGCATTGGCGGCCGACGACACCGACGTCATACCTACTCCTCGATCGTGAACGGAAACGCCAGCACGCAAGCCGGCACGAACACCAGGTCGAAGGCCAGCAGCACCTTCAACCACCCCATGCCGTCGGACAGCGGACGGCCATTCATGAGCAACGACGTGAGCTGCGCGGCTGGGAGCACCAGCGGAATGAAGAACGGAAGCGTCATCATCGGCAGCAGGAGTTCCGCCAGTCGCGTGTTCGCCGCGATTGCCGCGAACAACGTTCCGACCGCGGAAAGGCCGATTGCTGCCAGCAACACGATGCCCACGATCGGAAACCACGCGGCGCCAACGTCGAGGTTGAAGAACAGGACGACGGCCGGGAGCACCAGAGCCTGCACCACTGTGACGAACGCGAGATTGGCCAACATCTTTCCCGCAAAGATCGATTCCCGCGAAACCGGTGACGCCAGGAGCGCATCGTACGCCCGGTCTGCGAGCTCCAAACCGAACGACCGGTTGAGACCAAGCAGCCCGGCGAACGTGAAGATGACCCAGAGTACACCCGGCGCGAGGTCGACGGCAGGAATGGCGGTCGGGTCCCACGTGAAGTGGAACATGACCACCGCCAGAACGGAGAACACCGCGCATGCCAGCAGTCCGCTACGCGTGCGGAACTCGATGACCAGATCCTTGCGGGCCACGCGCCACGCATCGCCGACGAAGGAAGGGGCGCGCAGCGCATCCAGTTCGAGCGTGCGCTCACGCGTCTGCTCGAGCGTGTGCTCGAGTGTGTGCACGATGTCATTCGGCCGCACGCTCATGCCGCGCTCTCGACCAGCGTCCGATAGCGCGTGGCGTACCCCGCGACGTCGAATCCCTGCGGCGTCGCGTGCTCGATCGCGACGAAACGTCCCGCCAGCATCACCGTCGCCTGTGTCGCCAGCGCGAGCCCTTCCCCGAGGTGATGGGTCACCAGGACCAGCGACGTGCCCTCCGCCTTGAGTGAACGCAGGGCTGCCGTCAGCGCGCGTGCTCCGACATCATCGAGGCCGGTGTACGGCTCATCGAGCAGCAGGAGACGCGGCCGGTGCACGAGTGCGCGGGCAATGGACACGCGCTGCTGCAACCCGCGGCTGAGCAATCGGACCGGAGTGCTCGCGCGGTCAGCGACGCGCAGGCGATCGAGCGCGGCCATCGCTGCGGCGTCGGCGTCACGTATGCCCTGGCACTCCGCGGCGAAGCGCACGTTCTCGAGCGCCGTGAGTGGCGCGTAGAGCATGCTGTGGTGCGAAATCAGTCCGATCATCCGCCGCACGCTCGCGTCGCCAGGCAGTGGCTGGCGCATCAAGGTCGCACGACCTTCGGCCGGTTTGAGCAGGCCACCCAGCATGCGAAGCAATGTCGTCTTGCCGGCCCCGTTGGGCCCGAACAGGGCCATGCATTCGCCGGCGGCGAGCGAGAGCGAGACGCCGTCGACTGCCCTTCGCGTTCCGAAACGGCGGACCAACCCTTCCGCGAGCAGGATGGGCGGTCCGTTCGGCTGCGCCGCCTGAGACACGGGGACGGTCGGATGCGCGTGCATGGCACCAAGTGTAGCCGGGCGCGCGGTTGCCCGCGACGCGCGCATCACCCAGCTTCGCTATCGCAGCCGGGCGTGCCCGTCACCGGTCACCCGTCCCCGGTCGCCCGTCACGCCCGTCCACCTCCCGTCCGCCGTCAAGCCGCATGAGCGACATCTCGACTCTCCTCCAGGAAGACCGGTCGTTCCCGCCTCCCACCGCATTCCGCGCGGCGGCGCGCGTGCAGGACGATGCGTTGCACGAAAGCGCGTCCGCGGACCCCGAGGCGTTCTGGGCGAGGGAGGCCGCGGAGCTGACGTGGAGCAAGCCGTGGGACACGGTGCTCGATTGGCAACCACCGCATGCCCGATGGTTCGACGGCGGGCAGCTCAACGCCAGCGTCAACTGCATCGACCGGCATATCGACGGTCCACGCCGGAACAAGGCGGCGCTGGTGTGGGAAGGGGAGCCCGGTGACACGCGGACGTTCACGTACTGGGACCTGTATCGCGAAACGAACCGTGCCGCGAACATGCTCAAGGCGCTGGGTGTGAAGCGCGGGGACCGCGTCGCGATCTACCTGCCCATGATACCGGAGGCGGTGTTCGCCATGCTCGCCTGCGCGCGCATCGGCGCCGTGCACACGGTCGTTTTCGGCGGGTTCTCTCCGGAGTCGCTGCGCGATCGCATCAACGACTGCGGCTGCACGCTGCTGATCACCGCCGATGGCGGGTACCGTCGCGGCGCAATCGTTCCGCTCAAGCGCAATGCGGACAAGGCGCTGGAGGAGTGTCCAACCATCGAGAACGTGCTCGTGGTGATGCGGCAGCGCGGCACGAGCACCGACCTCGCAGGTGCACGTATGCAGGAAGGACGCGACCATTGGTGGCATCGCCTGGAGCTCGACGTGCCTGCACTGTGCGCGCCGGAGGCGATGGACGCGGAGGACCTGCTGTTCATCCTCTACACGTCGGGCACGACGGGAAAGCCGAAGGGCATCGTGCACACGACGGGTGGCTATCTGACCGGCGCTGCGGCCACCACCAAGTACGTCTTCGACCTGCGCGAAGAAGACGTGTACTGGTGCACGGCGGACATCGGCTGGGTCACCGGACACACCTACCTCGTGTACGGGCCGCTCGCGAACGGTGCGACATGCATGATGTACGAGGGCGCACCGGACTGGCCGGAGAAGGATCGCTTCTGGCAGCTGTGCGAACGTCATGGTGTCACGATTTTCTACACGGCGCCGACCGCGATCCGGGCTTTCATGAAGTGGGGCGACGACTTCGTGAAGCCGTACGATCTTTCGCGCCTCCGCCTGCTGGGTTCAGTCGGAGAGCCGATCAATCCGGAAGCCTGGATCTGGTATCACCAACAGATCGGTGGTGGGCGCTGCCCCATCGTCGATACATGGTGGCAGACGGAGACTGGCGCGATCATGATCTCCCCGCTTCCGGGAGTAACGCCAACCAAACCCGGTTCGGCGACGGTGCCGTTTCCGGGCGTGCACTGTGCACTGTTCGACGCGGATGGCAGCGAGGTCGGTGTCGGCGGCGGACTGCTCGCGATCACGAAGCCGTGGCCATCGATGCTCCGCACGATCTGGGGTGACGCGCAGTGTTACATCGACACGTATTTTTCGAAGTGGCCGGGGCGCCCCGACCTGTACTTCCCGGGTGATGGCGCCAAGCGCGACGACGACGGTTTCCTGTGGATTCTCGGACGCGTCGACGACGTGCTCAATGTCGCCGGCCACCGGATCGGCACCATGGAAGTGGAGAGCGCGCTCGTCGATCATCCATCGGTCGCGGAGGCAGCGGTCGTCGGGCGCACGCATGAACTCAAGGGTCAGGCGATCGCCGCTTTCGTGACGTTGCGCGCCGGTTTCCACGCGAATCCCGCGCTGCGCGACGAGTTGCGCGAGCATGTCGCACGCAAGATCGGCGCGCTGGCCCGCCCCGATGACATCCTGTTCAGCGCCGACCTCCCGAAGACGCGTTCCGGCAAGATCATGCGGCGACTGCTCCGCGATATCGCCGAGGGGCGTGCATTGGGCGACACGACCACGCTGGCTGATCCCGGCGTCGTGGCGAGCCTCAAGGATCAGTATGAAGCGCAAGAGTCGTAGCTGCCCACCGCTGCACCGAAATTTCGCTGCAATCGATGTCACGAATTCCGTGGAGTGGTGACATTGATCACGGCATGACGCTTGCGACCAGAGAAACGTAGCGGGCCCATCTCTCGTCTATACTTACGTCATGTCCATCCTCGGCAAGCTGTTCCCGGAAACGCTGTTCCCCCGCAAGCTCTCGGCTGACGCCGAACAGCGCATGCGGCTCGTACAGGCGCGCGCCGAAGAGGCACTGGTGCGCACGCACGTCGAGAACGCGTTGCTGTTCGTGGACACCCTGGCCACCGATGTGGGATACGAACGGGCGCTGGATATCTACGTGCGGGAGCTCGGTGTGCCGGAACCGCTGGCAAGCGTGGTGGCGACCCGGGCTTTGGTCGCGCTTGGCGAAGCGCTCGTACCGGCCCACGGCGAGGGCGGCCACGAGGAAGCGCCACTCCCGAAGCTCCGTCTCGACGAAGTCGATTCGGGCCGGAAGCGGCGCGCGTAACGGGCCAGCACCCGACTATTTCTTCGCGCTATCCGCGGGGATCGTGGCGCCCGCCGGCATTGCCTTGATCGTGCTGTCGACAAGTGCCTTGAGCCCGTCGAACGTCAGGCCTCCCGGGTACAGTTTGTTGTTCACGACGATGGTCGGCGTGCTGCCGACGCCGAGCTTGATGCCTTCCTGACGGTTCGCCTCGATCTGCGCGAGATGCTTGCGCGACGACATGCAGACGTCGTAGGCGCCGACGTCCAGTCCGACCTTGGTCGCATACGTGTCGATTACGCGGCGCGGCTCCGACGTGGCCTGCGTGTTCCAGTCGAACTGGCCGGCGAAAATCTGGTCGTGCATCTCCCAGAACTTGCCCTGATCCGCCGCGCACGCCGCCGCGAGATGCGCGATCATCGTGTTCGAATGGATGTCGACCAACGGGAAATCGTAGAAACGGTAGCTGGCCAGCCCGGTCTCGACGAGGCGCTTGAAGATGTCTGGCTCCTGGAGCAACGCATACTGCCCGCAGCCTGGGCACTCGAAGTCGGCGAACTCGATGATCGCCACCGGCGCGTCCGCCTTCCCGCGAAGCTGCCCAGCCGCCGTCGGCAGCTTGGTCCCCTCGGCAAGCGTAATTGCCTCGGGTGGCTTGCCATTCACCGAATACCAGATGGCGGCACCGCCGACCGCGAGGGCGACCAGTACCAGGCCATAGAACGGGGCGCGCGACTTCTTGGGGGTTGCCTTTACCACTCTTTCTCCTCGTCGTCGTCGGGTGACCACCCGGATGATTCCCAGTTGACTTCATCCGGATTTCGGGCCTCGTCCACCAGACGGCGGTGCTCGGCGACTTCCGGCGTATCGTAGGTGACGCGTACTTCGTAGTGAAACAGTTCGCTGCGGACATCTCCGATCAACTGCATCAATTCCCCGGCGTGCGCGAGCAGTTCACCGCTCGCGTCCAGGGCATCGATCCGTGCAGCCAAGGCACGGAGCAGCGCGCGCAGGTTTGCGGCACGCCCATCGTCGTATGTCTGATCCGCCATCGGTCCACCCTCCGTACATAGCCGCATGCACTCGCCCTACGGCGTTCCCTGCGGCGGCGGTAAGCTACGTGGCGCACCATACCCGGCGCTATCCTCGAGACGACCAGGACCGAATACGTGTACATCGAGCACCTGAGAATTCCAGTCGGCGTCGGTTCCCTGCATGCGGAACGCGTGGGCCGAGGCGGACACCCGGTCGTCCTGCTGCACGGCTTCGGTACGTGCGCCTTTCTCTGGCGTGGCATCGCGCCGCGGTTGGCCGACGCGGGCTACACGACCATCGCCATCGACCTGCTTGGTCATGGGGAGTCCGATCGTTCGCTGGACGCCGGGTACGGCTTGGCGGCGCAGGCCGAATACATCGAGCGCGCGCTCACCTCTCTGCGGCTGCCGGCGGTGACGGTCGTGGGTCAGGACGTCGGGGCGCTCGTGGGGATGCAGCTGGCACTGCAGCGGCCGCGTCGTGTCGCCCGGCTGATGTTGCTCAACCCACCGGACCCCGATGACCTGCCGGGGCCTGAAATCCGCACGCTGCAGCGCACATCGGCCCGGGCGGCGTTCGGCGCCAATGCGCTCTTCGGCGCGCACGTCCTGCTGGAGCCGATGCTGCGGGCGGCCGTCGCAAACCCGGGGTCGATGAGCGAGCTGCTGGCGGCGCGTTACCTGGCGCCGTATGTGGGCAGCGACGGCGTCGGGCACCTGCTCCAGCTCGCCGGCGCAGTCGAATTGCCGGAGCAGGACAGCGGCCCATCGGTGGAGGTGCGGGCGCCGGTGCTCGTGGTCCATGGCGCGGCCGACCCTTGGACGACAGCCGCGATCGTGAAGTCCTTCCCCGCGCGACTGCCTAGAACCTCGGTGCTGGTGGAAACCATGCCCGGGGTCGGCAGGTTGATCGCCGAGGATGCGCCCGACGCCCTGCTGGCGTTGATCAGGGTATTCATCGAGACGAACGGCACGGAGCGGAGCCTTTTGCCGTCGGACGCAAAACTTCGCTGAATCGGCATTCATCGGGCGGCGAAGCAGCGCCTCGATCCCGGTGCCAGAAATCAACGAAACCGGTGACGAATGCGTCGTCTTAAGTGGTTGTTCGAGGGAACGCCACTAGGCTTTACGGTGTCTCAGTAGTTAGTTTTCGCGTGCTGTCCCGCTGCAGGGACGCACAAGCAGTCAGACGCACTATCCAGAGGAAATGGCTAAACCAAAGCTTCGTCCGAGAAGTCAGACCACGGTGAATTCTCCCTATCAGGATGCCCGTGACGAGCTCTTCCAGCAGATCATGCAGTGCGGTGTCATCGGATGTCATCCCGACGACCAGAAGGAGTGGTTCGACAACACGCTTCAGTACGTCGCGGGTCGTTACCCCGAGCTCAAGACTCCTGAACTCACGGAGCTTCGCACGTTGGGTGAGCGCTTTGCCCAGCCGACCAAGAAGCAGGCAGCTGAAGCAGCAAGCGTCTGAGTAGTGTGCTGAACGGCAGTGTGCTGAACGATGGAAAGAACGCTCCCGCCGAATCGGCGGGAGCTTTTTTGTCTCCGCGCCACTGCCTCTCTACTGCTCTCCTGTTCCGCCTCGCTCATTCCACAGCATGAGCGTGTAGTCGATCGTTGCTGCCACGCCGAGCGCGCCCACGATCCAAACGCACGCTCCTGTCCACTCCGGTAGCAGCAGCACGACGAGGAAAGTACCCAGCTGGGCGACGGTGACCGTCTTGCCAAGCAAGCGGGCGCGAAACGGGATGGTGCGCAGCCAGCTCACGTTGCGGGCGACGAAGAAACCGATCACGCTCATCACGTCGCGAAACATGATGACGAAGGCCTGCAGCAGCGTGAGGTTTCCGCCGGCGACATAGCTCACCACGACGCCGAGCACGAAGAACCGATCGGCGATCGGATCGAGGAGTGCACCGAACCTCGACACGACCTTGGTGCGGCGCGCGAGCCATCCGTCGAGCACGTCCGTGAGGGACGCGATCCCGATGAGCGCCAGCCTCGCGGACGCGGCATCGGTGGCGACGAACCCCAGCGCCAGCGCGAATCGCGACGTGGAGACGAGGTTCGGCAGCGTGAACACGGTCGCTCGGGTCATGGTGCAAAGTACGCCGCGCGACCGGCGGGGTGCCAGCACGTCGCGTCCAGCATTATCCTGCCGGAATGCAACAACAGTCGGGAACGGCAGGCGGTGGACCACCGGCGGGTGCCGTGGTGCATCTGGTTGCAGAGCTGACGGGTGTTGCCACCTCCTGCCTCCACGACACCGACCTGCTCGGCGGCCTGCTCATCGCGGCTGCCGGGGCCGCAGGCCTCCATGCTGCCACCACGCCCATGCTGCGCAGCACGCACCCCCGCGGAGTCGACGGCATCCTGCTCCTGGCCGGCGGGCATGCTGCGGTGCATGCGCAGGCGGATCGCAATACGCTGCTGATCGACTTCGTCGCACCGGTACCAGTCGACCTGGCACGGGCACTGGAGGTCTTCACCCGGCGCCTCGGTCCCGCCGGTGTCGCCGCCGAACGCATCGTGCGCGTCGGCATCGTGCCATGACGGTGCGAGCGCTTCCGCATCCGCTGCCGTGAACTTCCTTCCGGATTTCACACCCGCGTTCGACCTGTGGTCGCTTTCGCTCAGCGCACTGCTTGTCGCCCTGCTCGTGCTGACCTGGAACGTCGTCCTTGCGGGGTGGATCGCGTCACGCCGGGACACGCCGCGCCCGTTCACCGCGTTGACGGGCTTCTGCGGTCTCCTCATCGCGCCCGCACTCGTGGTGGCGATCGCGACAGGCACGGAGGCAGCGTCACGCACGGTGAACGGCATCTCGTGGTTGCTTCCCGTGATTTCGTGCGCATTCGTCCTGCAGGTTATGTATGCGATGGCCATGCGGCTCATCTCGCCGGTCGTCGCCGTTCCGATTCTGTTGTACGACGTCGCGGTCGCCGCGATTGCTATCGGCGACTACCTGGTGTTGCAGAAAGGATCGGCACCACTGGGGTTGCAGGCGGCGGTGGCCGCGCGAGACACGCTGATCGGCATGACGGTAGGCCGTGCGGCGCTGGTCTCGCCCTTCGCGCTGATTGTGCCGATGATCGCGCCCGCGTACCCCGCGCGCTGGCGGCTGTCCGCAGCGGTGCGCGCGGTTCTGGTGCTTGGCGCGACTGCCGTGACCACCCTGCTCGCGCTCGAGTGGCCGCGCGGAATCGGCGCCGTGCGCGGTTACACTGGCGCGTACGGCGAACCGATGCAGGCGCGTCCGGCGGGTGACTTCTCGATCGGCATGCGGCTGTTCCCGGTGCTCGACGGTCCACCGCAGGCCCGCGTCGTTGCATCCGACCTCGCGATGGCACGGACATTCGGTCCCGACATCGTGTTGCTGGTGCTCGACGAGGATGGAACACGTGCGTCGGCGCTCGACTCGTTGTCCCGTGTGCTGCAACCACTGCGGGCGGACAGCGTGCGCGTCGCCGTTGCGCTCGCGATGTCACGCGTGACGGCGCCGCAGCGCGACGCCGCGATCGAACGTGTACTGCTGCGCGTCCGGCCCGACGTCCTGTTTCCCGCGCACCAGTCCGCGCTCCCGGGAATCATCCGGGGTACCGTGCCGTCCGCGGCATCCGTACGGGCGGTGCTGATGCAGGCCTCACGAACCGTTACCCGCGTTCGCCCGCGTACGCGGGTCGCGTGGGCAGCCGCACGGCTCGACGCGACCGACAGCCTGGTCTACGCATGGGCCGCAATGGATGGCTCACCCGTCGACGTCCTGGCGGCGATGACCTTTCCTTCGTTCTCCGGATTGCCGGCCGTCGATGCGCGCTTGCGTGCACTCGACCGGTGGCATTCCTCCTCGGTGACGAGAGGACACCGGTACAAGCCGCACTGGCTGGCGAATGTTGGCGGGCTGCCGCATGCGCATGGCGATGCAGCGCAACTCGCCGCCATGCGTCGCGCACTCGCGTGGGCGTCGCGTCGGCAGTGGGTGACCGCCGCGATCGTCGGCGAAGCGGCGGACTACGACGGCTGGGTCGGCATGCGCGCCGCGAATGGACGCCAGCGGGTCGCCTTCGCCGCGCTGGCGGCGGCAGCGAGCAGCATGCGTGACATCAGACCGACAGAAGCGCGGCCGCTGAGTCCGTAGGCGCGCGAGTCGCGCCGGCAGGCATGACCCCGCGCACGACGCCTTCCACCACGTTGCCCTCCACGTAGTAGCGGCGTGCGAGCGACAGCACGTCGTCGGCGGTGACGCGCGCGACCATCGTCTCGGTCTCGAGCAGCTCGTGCAGACCGCTCCCGAACAGCCACGCGTCGACCATGTCGCCGAGCACGCTCGCACCGGACTGCAACGCGATGGCGTGCGTGCCGATCAGGTACCGTCGCGCGCGCTCCATTTCGTCGTCCGAAGGCGGCTCGGCGCGCAGTCGCGCGAACTCGGCCAGTAGTCCGGCGCGCGCCTCGTCCTCGCGTTCCGGCGACGTCGCGATGTACGCGGCGAACGCACCACTGACATGTCGTTCGATCGGGAAAGCAGACACCGTGTAGGCGAGCGACTGCCGGTCGCGAAGTTGCTCGAAGAATCGGCCTCCGAGCCCGCTGGCGACCGCCGACAGTACGCGCGCAGCATACCGGGCGTCGTCGCGGCGCGACGGCCCCGGGAACAGCATCGCGAGTGCGGTCTGCTGCTTGTCGCGTGCTTCGGCAACGGGCAACATTGCAGGTGGCCAGACGACATTCGGCACCAGCTCGTCCCCATGCCATGCCAACTCCGCAAAGTGCCCCGCGAGCGAATGCGCAACCGCATCGGGTTGCACATCACCGACGACGGCCAGCACGGTGTTGCCGGTCAGGATGTGCGCCGCGTGAAATGCGCGCACATCCTGAGTGTCGAGCAACGCAAGCGACGTGTCGGTGCCAATGACCGCGCGTGCATACGGATGCGTGCCATAGGCGGCGGATGTCGCGAGACGCATCGGCCAGCGGTACATGTCGTCGCGCGCGCGGGCGACCTCGGCGAGTGCGAGGGCCCGCTCCGTCTCCACCCCGTCTGCCCCGAACGCCGGATGTTGCACGACGTCAGCCAACAGCGCTGCCGCGACACCAAGATGACGTTTGGGCACGGAAAGCGACCATCCCAGACTCTCGAGGCCCGCATTCACCGCGATGCTCGCTCCGAGCTCTTCGGCGAGTTCGGCGATTCTCGCACCACTTCGAGTCGCCGTGCCCTTGAGCATGGCCTGCGCGGTCAGCCGCGCGAGCCCTTCGCGCTCTGGCGGTTCGGCGCAGCTTCCGCCCCGCTGGAAGATTCCGATGTGCACGATCGGTGCGCCCGCACGTGGCAGGATCAGAATCGGAACACCGCCCGCGGTACGGTACGTGTGCACTCCATGCTGTACATCGGCCTGGATCTGCACGCGCGCGTCGTGCGGAGAGCTCGGTATCGGGTCGTGCGCTCCGTCGGGTACGAGGTTGTGCACAGGGTTGTCGGCCGGCTCCTGTTCCGGGTCCGCGATCGCCGGGATATCCGCTGGCGTCGGCATGCTCGGCGGCGGGAGCACGCTGCTACCGAGCGATTCCACCTCCGCGAGCATGGCGCGACCGGCTGCCGCGTCGATGGCCAGCGGTGCGGTGCCCGCACCGTGGTACGACACCACCGCTGCCTGCGACGGATCGAGATGTCGCTCCAGCACACCCTTGAGTGCGCGCGCGTCGAGCGACATGAGCCGGTCGTAGTACGTCGCACCCGCGGCGAGCCCGCCCTCAGCCTCCCACGAGGCGAGGTAGTTCGCCTGCCCGTCCATCGTCTCGAGGCGGCGAAGCCAGCGCGCCTCCGTGATGCGCTGCGCACGCACCACTTCGGTGGGCCGGAAGCCGTGCAGCCTGGCCGCCTGTGTTTCCCGCCAGGTCTGTGCAGCTGCCTGCACGGCATGCTCGGCCGGCGACTCCGCGTGCAGCACGAACACCCCGATGTCACCAGCTGTGTAATTCCACGCCGAGACCGACGATGCGAGCTGTCGTTCGCGCACGGCGCGATACAGGCGCGAGGCACGCCCCGTTCCCAGGGCGACTCCGGCGAGATCGAGTGCGACGGCGTCCGGATGACCGCTTGCCGGGGTGCGCCAGCCGAACGCGAGCTGCTGCTGCACAACGTCACCGCTCCAGTCGCGCAGTCGGAAGCCAGCTGGCGCACTCTCGACCGGGCCTGCATCCCGAGGCGCCGGTGTATCGGCAAGCGCGCCATGGCGCGCGAGTACCTCGCGACGCACGATGTCGGGATCGACGTCGCCGACGATCGACAGGATCGTGTTGGACGGGCGGTACCAGTGGCGGTAGAACGCGTGAAGCTTCTCGCTCGTAAGCTCCCTGAGCGCGTCTTCCTCGCCCATGCGCCAGCGCCGGATGCGATGCGCATCGAAAAGCAGCGCATACAGCGACTCGATCGCCACGGCTGTCGGCGTATCCCGCTTGCGCTTCACTTCCTGAATGATCACCTCCAGCTCCCGGGCAAGCTCACCCGGGTCGATGATCGAATGCGCATACGCGTCGAATTGAATCTCGAGCCCCTGCACGAACGCCGCGGACGGCAGGACCGTGTAGTAGCTGGTGTGATCGTAGATCGTGTGCGCATTGAGGTAGCCGCCGTTGGCCTTCGTCTCGCGCGCGATCTGTCCGACACCACGTGAGGGGGTGCCCTTGAAGAACATGTGCTCCAGCACGTGCGCGATGCCGACGAGGTCGTCGGTTTCGTCGAAGTAGCCGGCTTTGACGTACGTGACGATTGCGACGACAGGTGCCGACGTGTCCCGCCGGATCAGCAACGTCAAGCCATTCGGCAGGACCTCGCGCAGCGTGTCATCGTGCAGCGCCAGACCTTCGGCGCGCGGCTGGCGCGTCAACGTGGCGATCCCGGGGAGCCCGGAGGCGGCTGCATTGCGCCGCCCGGTGGCGTTCCAGGCAGCATCGGAGCTACCGGTGTGTTGAGGCACGGCGTCCAGTCGCCACTGCCGGCGCGTTGCACGAAGCGCCGTGCGTCTTCGAACCGGCCAAGCCGGTGCAGTGCGCATGCGAGAAATCCCTGTGAGAGCCGGTCCGTCGGATCGAGCTCCAGCGCGCGAACGTAGAAGCGACGCGCGAGCTCCGGGTTCGCGTCGGCGAGCATCGTCGACGCCATCTCGCGTTGCGCGATTGCATTCTCGGGGGCGAGCCGCACGGCGCGGTCGAGAAAGCGGCGCGCACGCGCCATGTCACCTTGCTCCCGGGCAATGCGACCGAGATAGATCAGGGGACGAGCATCGCTCGGGTCATCGCTGGCGGCCTTGGCAAAGGCGAGACTCGCGGCCTCCACGGCACCCCGACGGTACGCCTCCGCGCCTTCCTCGTAGCTCGCCGCACCACCGCGTCCAAACGCGTACCATGCGCCGGCGCCAACCGCGAGCAGCAGCGCAAGCCCCCCGAGTAACAGTGCAGGTGAACCGGGTGCGCGCCGCGGTGAGCGCGCCGGTGGAACGTCGGCGGTCGCGGAGTCGGCGACGGACGCCGGTGCGCTCGCTTCGGGTCGATCGTAGCCACCACTCGCTGTGCGGCGCGATCCACTCACCGAAAAGTCGGCCGCGGGCGCATACGGTGAAGGCGAGTTCGATGCTGGCGCGAACGATGCGGCGCCCGCCGCGCCCGCTGCGGCGTTCCCGGCTGCCCCGCGCGCCGACTCTCGTTGCACCACGGCGACCGCATGCTCGAGTGCGAGCATCGCTTCACGGGCCACCGTGCGCTCCCCGTCGCTCGGTGCGGCGGCGAGCGCACCATCCGGACTTTCGCGCTGCCGTTCCATCCACCGGTGCAGTGCGACCAGCACGTGCGCATCGCCGAGCGTGAGCAGCTCCAGCCGCCGAGCTTCGCCCACGAGCGCCTGCCCAACGAGGTCGTTTCGCCCGGTCACACCACGGAGTATCCCCTCCGTCGCCGTCCAGGCGGCAGCCGCACGTGCTCCGGGCGCATTGGCTTCGGACGGCATGCCCTGCGCACTTCCAGTGGGTGACCCGGTGAGATCACCCGTTGCGGTCATGCGAGCGAACACTGCGCGCGCCGCTTCGAGGGCGGCGCGCGAGGCTAGTGCATTGTTGTCCATCGTGGATTCACCCGGTTTGCAACGTGCGGTCTACCGTGCGGCCTGAGGGTCGTCGAGCGAGGTGGTTCAGCGCACGATGCGAAGGAGCCCGGCGTCGGCGCTGCCGCGGATGAACACCTCGGGCGCATGAGAGGCGATTCGCGTGCCGGTCGCTCCGTAGTGACGCCGAGCCTCCGACGCCATGAAGACGTCGAGTGGCCGGCCGGCATCGCGGGTGTCACGCATCCCCACCACGATTTCCTCCCAGGTGCCCTCGAGTGTGCCCCCGTCGCGCAGGATCACGACATGTTGGCTCTCCGACGCCATGACCTCCGCACCCGCCGCCTCGGCAAGCTGCTGCGTGGCGAGGCCGTTGAGCAGGGAACCGAGCGTTTCGAGTTGCCCCTGCGCCTGCGTGAGCGCCTCGCCCTCCTGTTCAGCCACGGCCTGCTCGACCTCCGCAAGCAGTTCCTCGATCGCATCCGGCTCACCGCTGAGCTCGACGAGACGCGCATCCCAAATTTTCAGGTCTGCATCGTCGTCGCGGAGCTTGTACACCGACTTCTTCAGCTCCATCAGCCGCCAGATGCCAAGCTCATCCCAATGATCCTCGGGAACGGTGAGCTCGAATTCGCGAAGCGCGCCGTCCACATCCGCGGCATCGTACAGGAGATTCGCGAGATAGACGCGCGCCTCCGCGAACCCCGGGTCGTGGCTCAGCGCACGCCGCAGCGACTCGATGGCGCCGGCGTCGTTGTCGAGCCGATGCTGCGCATACCCGATGCAGGCAGCCGCCTCCGCGGACTCCGGTGCATGCAGCACCGCGCGGTGGAAAAACGGCATCGCTTCTTCGACGAGACCTTCGCGAAAGAGCGCGCGGCCGATCTGCAACATGAGCTCGACGTCATCGTCGTAGCCCAGCGCCACGGTGCGCTCGAAGGTGGCAAGGCCCTCATCGGCCTGACCGAACTTGAGCAGCAACTCCCCCAGACCAGCCAGTGCATCTTCGTGGTCGGGATCCAGCACGAGCGCCTCGTCGAATGCCCGGCGAGCCCATGCGAACTCGTCCCGAGCCAGCCGCGCATACCCTGCTCCCACATGCAGTTCGACTGCTGACGGGTACAGCGCGATGGCTTCACGCAGCAGGTCGAGCGCCTCATCGTATCGGCCCTCGTTGTACAGCGCGTGGGCTCGCTCGTCGTATTCCTCGGAACTCAGGAATGGCGTGGGCATGCGATCCAACCTCCGGAAAGGAGCGGGTAACCGGGTACTCACTACTGCGTGCAAGACGGCGTGGACGGCCAACGCGTTACTTCTTCGAATCCTGTCGAACGCTTAATAACCGATTGGAACGCCGTGTTCACACTATTACACCTGAGTCCGCAAAATTGCCACGCGATTTCGCAGTCCGGTGTACAGGTCGATGCGAGTCGCTGGTTGCCACGGCGGCTCGGGTGGGGGTCAGTGTGGCAACGACATCATTCACAGTGGATGCGATGCGTGGCGCGGAAGCTCGCACGCAATCTCGCCCGCGAGACGCGCATTTGCATTCAGAAGGGCGAGGTTCACGCGAACCGATGCGCCATCCGTCCGGCGTTGCACTTCCGCGAGCAGATATGGCGTCACCGCGGCACCGCGTATCCCATGCGCTGATGCAGCAGTGACCGCCGCCGCCGTGGCGTCTTCCACCAGGTCGGTCGATAGCGCCACATCTGCCGGAGGACTCTGCACGACCAGCATCGCACCGGGACGGCCGAGGCCCCGGTGTGCGTGCCAGGCTCGGGCGAGCGTCGACACATCATCGGCCCAGGCCGTGAGCGCGAGCCCCGTCGACTGGGTGAAGAATCCCGGTAGGTCACGGGTGCGATAGCCTACGACCGGGACACCCAGCGTCTCGAGGCGCTCGAGGGTCGCTGGCAGGTCGAGAATGGACTTGGCGCCCGCGCACACCACGATGGCGGATGTGCGCGCGAGTTCGATGAGGTCGGCCGACTCGTCGAACGGCGCATTGCGATGTACGCCGCCGATCCCGCCGGTGGCGAACACGTCCGCGCCGATGATGGGACAGAGAGCCAATGTACCGGCAACCGTCGTCGCCCCATCGGCGCCGTCAGCCATCGCCATGGACAGGTCGCGGGCTGAGACCTTGCGCACGCCGTCCCGCGCGAGGAACCGCTCGAGGTCGTCAGCTTCGAGGCCGAACGACGGCTCGCCTCGCACGATTGCCGTGATCACCGGGACGGCCCCGGTGGCGAGCACGGCAGCGGTCATGCCCTCCGCGGCTTCGCGATTGAACGGCGGCAGCAATCCCTGTGCGAGCACGGAGCTCTCGAGGGCCACCAGTGGTGCACCGCGATCGAGCGCCGCGCGCACCACGGCCGAACATCGCGGGCGATCAGGCCGAGCTATGCGCCTTCCGTCGGCTCGTCGAACGTGTCGCTCTTCCGTGATTCGACGAGCTCCCAATCTTTCGATGTCGGGTCGTAGACCGCCATCACCTTGATCGTCTCACCTGCCCAGACGTCGAATATCTTGCCGGTGTTCTGATAGATCTTGATCTCGTGGCCATCTTCGAACCGAAGAATGACCAGCGGATAGCTGTTGTTCGTGTACTGCTTGCGAATTTTCTTTGGCGCGGACATTCGTCTCTCGCGTCGAGCGGTCAGGGGGGCCCACGAGTCTCCCACAACTTAGGCCGCGAGCGCCCTCGCGCCAGACATCGCGCACCCGGTCATACCACCGTGGAAACGACACCTGCGAAGCGACGCCATTCGCCGGAGGTGAGGATGTCATCGATGGCCAGGATGCAGGTCTCGAGTTCGCCGTCGGTCGTATAGAAGTGCGGCGCGATGCGAATGCCGGCGCCCGGCCGGTAGTCGATTACCACGTCGCGTGCGAGCAGTGCTCGAGCGACCTCGGCGGCATGAGGGAGGTCGAACGCAACGGTGCCACCGCGACGTTCCGCGTCGCGCGGCGCATGCGTGCGCCAGCCACGACTGTCCGCAGCATTCATGAGCCATGACGTTTGATGCGTGCTCTTCGCGCGAACGGTGGGCATCCCTGCCTCGCGAAGGATACGGGGGCCGTCGAGTCCGGCGAACAAGGCAGGCACCACCGGTGTGCCGCCAAGCCATCGCCATGCCCCGCCCGCGTACTCCATGCGTTCGGCGAACGCAAATGGTGAACGGTGCGCTTGCCAGCCGGTCAGTGCCGGAGCGAGCCCGTCGGTTGCGCCTGGAGCGGCGTAGAGAAAACAGCCGCCTGGGCCGCCACAGAGCCATTTGAGCACGCCACCACAGAGGAAATCTGCACCGAGTTGCACGACATCCACCGGCATGACTCCCACGCTGTGGTAGGCGTCCAGTGCGACCACCGCGCCGACGTCGTGCGCGCGCTCTACCACACGGGCCACATCGATGATGTATGCAGAGCGGAAAAGCACATGGGAGATCGCGACGAGCCGGGTACGCTCGGTGATCGCCGCGAGCAGTCGCTCCAGATCGATTCCGATGCCGTCGTCGCTGGGAACCACGACGACCCGCGCGCCAAGTCGCGGCGCCAGTGCATCGTACGCATAGCGCACCGATGGAAAATCGAGCGCCGTCATCACGATTTCGTTTCGTGACTCAGGATAGTCGAGCGCCGCGAGAATGCTGCTCATGCCGGCAGTCACGGTCGGTATCATGGCAACCGTTCCCGAAGCGGCGCCGATCAGCGGCGCGATCTCGGAGCCCATGCGCACGGGAAGCTCCCACCAGCCCTCGGCCCACGCCCGCACGCCGCGCGAAGCCCACGCATCCGTATACTCCGCCAGGCGTTCCGGCACCGTACGCGGCATGGCGCCGAGCGAGTTCGACACCAGGTACGTGGAGGACGCGAGGATCGGAAACTCCGATCGAAATCGCAGCAGCAGGTCAGGATGTGTCGTCACGGCGGTCCGGTCACAGTCGCTTGAATCGGTGCGACGAAGGCTCTCGTGGAGCCGCCGTCTCGGGAACCTGCGGGAAGGTTAGCGGCTTGCTTCCCTTGAGAAAGCCACGGTGGGGCACGATCGTTGCTGCTCCGGCGTCGAACAACTCACCTTGCCTCGGAGAACTCATGCACCATTCGACCCTACCACGCGGCGCCCGTGCGCTGCTCGTCGCTCTCGTATCTTCGGCCGCTCTCTCGGCGTCCGCCGGTGCACAGACTGCCGTTCAGGCGGACGCCGGTCTTTCGGGCCCTGCGGCTGCGGCTCTATTCGCTGCGCCCGCGGCGGTTACGTCGACGGCACGTACATCCGGTATCCCGGCATCGCGGTCGATGCTGCTCGAGAGCAACGCCGTAGGGCTCACGCTCGCGGCTCGCGATTCCGTTTCGAGTAAGGTACCTGCCCCGCTTCCGCGGCAGCAGAGCAGTGCAAACCGCACCAATACGGCGCTCATTATCGTTGGCGTGGCCGCCATCGTGCTTGGTGCCATAGTCGAGGACGACGCAGGCACCGTGCTCATCATCGGTGGCGCTGGTATCGGCCTGTATGGCCTGTACCGCCTGTTGAACTGACCAAAGGGTCGTTATCACGCCGTCGGCGCCGTTGTCACGGTGCCGACGGCGTGATGTTTCCTACCCGTCACCTCCTTCAAAAATTCCGGGAATTCGTCAAGAAGGGCGGAGCAGCGGCCGAAGAAAGAATGGTACGCCAGTCGTGGTAGGCCACACGACGATCTTGCCGCTCTCGCACCCGCGCTGATGTCCAGATTCGCCACACCGCCCGGCATTCCCCGCATCCCGTCATCCGGTCCGCCCGCGTCCCGTTCCCTCGACCGGATCGTGCGCGTCTACGACCGCGCGATCGCCGCATGCGAACGCGTCGATGCACCCGCCGCACGCGAGACGTTGTCGTTGCTTCGGGCCGCGCTGGAACTGGATACACCGGCCGCACGGGGCTTCGACGCCCTCTACGCGTGGTGCGAGGAAGCCATCAGCGAAGGGGATTTTGTGGGTCCCGAGCGCTGCCTGCGTTCGTTGCGGGACGCGTGGTGCCGCGCTGTCGAACCCGACGCCATCTTTCCCCGCACCGACCTGCCGCCGTCCTGACCGCGAGGCCGCTGCGAAAGCGCTCCGGTTCTCGCGTCACTGATCGATTCCTCTCCACCATGTCCGAGTCTCTGCCAAGCCCGCGCATCAAGCCCCGCATCGGCGTCGTCTTCGGCGGCGGTGCGCTCAAGGGACTCGCGCATGTGGGAGCGCTGCGGGCACTCGAGGAAGCGGGTATCCAGCCGCGGCTCTACGCGGGTACCAGCATCGGTGCCATGATTGCCGCAGCCGCGGCATCGGGAATGTCGCCGGAGCAGCTTACCGAGCGAGCGTCGCGGTTCCGACGCAAGGACCTCTTTCGCATCAATCATCTGGGCATGCTGATGGATCGCATGCTCTCGCGCTCGATCTACCTCGAGGCACCGTTGCGGAGCCTGTGCGAGGAGCTCATCCCCGAGGGGACGTTCGACGACTTCGCCACGCCGTTGATCGTGACCGCCGTCGACATCGAACGTGGCATTCCCATGGTGTTCGGACGCCCCGGCATGCGCGATGTGAGCGTTCGCGATGCGGTATACGCATCGTGCGCACTGCCGGGATTCTTTCCCCCGGGACGCGTGGGCGGTCTGACATGCGTCGATGGCGGCACCACGGACAATCTCCCCGTGGCCATCGCGTCGATGGGCGTCGATGCGCTGATCGCGATCGATGTCGGCATCGCGGACATTCCCGTCGCGTCGAACGTGGCGAGACAGGGCTTCGCCAGCATCTTCATGCGGGCAGCCACGCTCATGATGCACGAGCAACAGCAGCAAGCGCTCGAACGGTGGACCTCACCGCCGATGCTGCTGGTGCGGCCGAAGGTATCGCACATCCAGTGGCTCAGCTTCTCGCACAACGACGAGCTGTTGCGGGTGGGTTACGAGTCGACGAAGGAAGCGCTGCGCGACCTCGACAACATGCTCCGCGCCCCAGGCGGCATCTACCCGCGCCGTCAGGTTCAGCTCTCGGTCGATCGCGACGCGTGCACGGGCTGCGCGCTCTGCGTTGCGCGCGCACCGAACCTCATGGCGCTCGATCTGCAGCGGAAGGCGTATCCGCTGCGGCGCGTGCATGACTGGTCGCCGGCAGACGGCGCGTTCGTGCGCTGCTGCCCGGTGCATGCCATCCACGTGACGCCGCTTCCGGCAGCCTCGGCACCTAGCAGCGCAGGGAGTACCGGAGCGGACGTGGCCGCGAGCACCACCAACTCGACCAACGCGTCGGACACCGCATCCGATTCTGCGCTCGTAGCAAGCGCGTAGCGAGCTCGCTCCGAGCTCGCTCCGAGGTGCCGCGATCCGCGGCGTGGTGGGAGCGCGCCGGGTATATTGCGTCAGCCTCGTCGACGCCCGGAGCCCAGCCTCAACGGCTCGAGGGCAGCGCGATGAGTGGCTCCAACCGCGCCTGAATTCTCCCCCACATGTCCCATCCCAATTCGTTCGGCAGCCGCTCCACACTCGAGGTGGACGGCCGGCGGTATTCCTATTTCCGCCTCAGCGCGCTCGATGGTGTCTCCGGCTCCACGGCTGCCACCCTGCCCTTCTCGTTGCGGGTCCTGCTCGAGAACCTGCTGCGCGGCGAGGACGGCGCATTCGTCAAGCGCGCCGACGTCGAGGCGCTCGCGTGCTGGAATGTGAAGGCACCGGTCGACAAGGAGATCGCGTTCCGCACTGCCCGCGTGCTGCTGCAGGACTTCACGGGCGTGCCGTGCGTCGTGGACCTCGCCGCGATGCGCGACGCGATGGTGCAGCTCGGCGGCGATCCGACGCGCATCAATCCGCTCCAGCCGGTCGACCTGGTAATCGATCATTCGGTGCAAGTCGACGAGTACGGAACCGAAGCCGCGTTCCTGATCAACACGGAACTGGATTTCGAGCGCAACGCGGAGCGTTACGAGTTCCTCAAGTGGGGGCAGACGGCGCTGCACAATTTCCGCGTCGTACCGCCCGGCACCGGCATCTGCCACCAGGTGAACCTCGAGTACCTCGCGCAGGTGGTCTTCACCGCGAAGGACGGTGACGAGACCGTCGCGTACTGCGATTCGCTCGTCGGCACCGATTCGCACACGACGATGATCAACGGCTTGGGCGTGCTCGGCTGGGGCGTCGGTGGTATCGAAGCCGAAGCGGCCATGCTTGGCCAGCCGGTCAGCATGCTCATTCCCGACGTGGTCGGTTTCAAGCTGCACGGCAAGCTACCCGCGGGCGCAACGGCGACCGACCTCGTGCTCACGTGCACCGAGATGCTCCGAAAGAAAAAAGTGGTCGGCAAGTTCGTCGAGTTCTACGGCACCGGTCTGTCGTCGCTTGCACTCGCCGACCGCGCGACGATCGCCAACATGGCGCCGGAGTACGGCGCGACGATGGGCTTCTTCCCGGTCGACGACGAGACGCTCAAGTACCTGCGCCTCTCGGGTCGCAGCGACGAACAGGTCGCGCTGGTCGAAGCGTACTGCAAGGAGCAGGGGCTGTTCCGCACGGATGCAACACCGGACCCGACGTTTACCGACACGCTGGAACTCGATCTCTCGACCGTGGTACCGAGCCTTGCCGGTCCGAAGCGTCCGCAAGACCGCGTGCCGCTGTCGCAGTCGAAGGCGATGTACCGCGAGGCGCTGGCCGCCCAGCTGGCCGTGCAGGCCGCGGCAAGCAAGACGCCAGTGATGGCTGGCGGCCCCGAAAAGGAAATGATCGCGGAGGGCAGTCCGGTTGTGGAGGACGGTGTCGCCTGCGAGCACAGCGGGCAGTCGTTCCGTTTGCAACATGGCCACGTGGTGATTGCCGCCATCACCTCCTGCACGAATACGTCGAACCCGAGCGTCATGCTCGCGGCCGGCTTGCTCGCGAAGAAGGCCGTCGAGAAGGGCCTGTCCACCAAGCCGTGGGTAAAGACCTCCCTCGCCCCAGGCTCGAAGGTCGCCACGGAGTACTTCGCGAAGGCAGACCTGCAGAAGTCGCTCGACGCGCTCGGTTTCAATACCGTCGGTTACGGCTGCACGACATGCATCGGCAATTCCGGCCCGCTGCCTGCATCGATCAGCGAGGCCATCGACAATGGTGGTCTGAACGTGGCGGCAGTACTCTCAGGCAACCGCAATTTCGAAGGGCGCGTGAATCCGCAGACGCGGTTCAACTACCTCGCGTCTCCACCGCTCGTCGTCGCGTTCGCGCTCGCCGGCAGAATGGACATCGACATGGCGACCGAACCACTCGGTATCGGAACGGATGGCCCGGTCTTCCTGCGCGACATCTGGCCGACCCCGCAGGAAGTGGAGGACACCATTCTGTCGTCGGTCAAGCGCGAGCAGTTCCTGCAGGAGTACGGGAGCGTGTTCACCGGCGACAAGCTGTGGCAGGACATTCCCGCGCCGGTGGGTGACCAGTACGCGTGGAGTGCGGCGTCGACCTATGTGAAGAACCCGCCCTACTTCGAAGGCATGACGATGTCCCCGCCGGGAGTGCGACCGATCGCCGGCGCACGGGTGCTCGGCATGTTCGGCGACTCCATCACGACGGATCACATTTCGCCGGCGGGTTCGATCGCCGGTGCATCGCCTGCCGGAAAGTGGTTGCAATCGCTCGGTGTCGACCGCAAGGACTTCAACTCGTATGGCGCACGGCGCGGCAATCACGAGGTGATGATGCGCGGCACGTTCGCGAACATCCGCCTCAAGAACGAGCTCACCGGCGGCAAGGAAGGCTGGTGGACGGCGACGGCACCCGGTGCCGAGCCCGAAGCGATCTTCGACGTGTCGATGGCGCGGCAGGCCGAGGGAGTGCCACAGATCGTCATCGCCGGCAAGGAGTACGGCACCGGGTCATCGCGTGACTGGGCAGCCAAGGGCACGATGCTGCTCGGTGTCCGGGCCGTGATTGCCGAGAGCTTCGAGCGCATTCATCGCTCCAATCTCGTGGGGATGGGCGTGCTCCCATTGGAGTTTGCGCCGGGCGAGACGCGACAGTCGCTTGGCCTCACCGGTTTCGAGAGCTACGAGATCGAGGGATTGGGAGCCGACCTGCAGCCGCGGGCGGCAATGTCCATCAAGGTGACGTCGATGGATGGCAACGTGCGCACGTTCACGGCGCGATGCCGCATCGACACGCCCGAAGAGCTGCAGTACTACAAGCATGGCGGCATCCTGCCGTACGTGCTGCGCAACATGATCGGTCGGGCGTAAGCAGGCACGGGTGTCTCGGCTCACGCGAACCAGCACGACCCCGTGAGCGCGATACATCTCGTGGTGAACCCGCGCGCCGGCGGTGGTACCGGCGCGCGGCGAGTGCACGATGCGCGCGATGCATTGGCCGCCGTTGGCGACGTCATCGTCCGCGAGACTCTCCGTGCCGGTGACGAGACACGGCTTGCCGTGGAAGCACACCAACAGGGTGCACGTGCATTGGCGGTGCTGGGCGGCGACGGGACCGTCAGTAATGCGGCGCGCGGGCTGCTGCAGCAGCGCAGCGCCGTGCCGATCGCCGTTCTGGCAGCGGGCACCGGCAACGACTTTGCCAAGTCCTTTGGAGCACCGGTGCATGACTACAAGGCGATGGCTGCCCTGCTCGGGTCGGGATGCACACGGACCATCGATGCGGGCTGCGTGGACGACGTCACGTTCGTCGGCGCGGCAGGGTTCGGATTCGACGTGCATGTGTTGGCGAAACTCGCCGCGCGTCGCGGGAGCACTGGGCGGGCGACGTACGCCGTGACCGCGCTCGGCGCGCTGCGAACGTATCGCGGATTCGAAGTGCGGGTCGAAGGACATACAGGTACGGGCGACGCGATGTCGTCTCGCCTGTTGCTGCTGGTGTTTGCAAATGGCCGCTACTTCGGTGGCGCCTTCTGCATCGCGCCCGATGCGTCGTTGCATGACGGCGCACTCGACATGATCCGCATTGCCGACGCGCCCACCGCTCGCCGGGTATCGCTGCTCGCGCGAGCTGTCGGAGGCGCACACATCCGTTGCCCGGAGGTGTCGACCGTCCGCAATACCGAGTACATCGTGACGTTTTCGGAACCACCGCGCTTCGAGACCGACGGCGAGTTGCACCTGGCCAGCGACTCGACCGTGCGGGTGCGCTCGCTGCCGAATGCGCTGCGGGTCGTCGCGCCCCAGGCCACGCCATGAAAGGGCGCGTCCCCGCCATCGCATTTGCGATGACACGGCTGCCATAAAAGGGTGCGTCCCCGCCATCGCATTTGCGATGGCGGGGACGCAGTGCCCCTCCACGAGCACTTCACACTCTTCCGCTCCCTCGTCCTGCCTTTTCGCAGGATCCTTGCCAGACCTTCCCGCGAGTGTGATGCGGGTCAACAACCCCTGCACTACTGTCGCGGCGTCTTGATCTGGTGACCGATCACGCCGCCCAACACTGCGCCGCCGAGTGCGCCGATGGCGCCTCCCTTCACACGATCGCGCGAAGTCGCGACACCGATGGCCGTTCCGGCGACTGCACCGATGATCGCGCCCTTCTGCGTGTTGCGACTCTCAGCCTGCTGTACTGGCCCCCTGTATACACCCGACCCACTGCCGGACGACGTACCCGCACTGCTGCGGCTCGATGTCCGCTGCGGCACGTAGACCACACGCGTCTGCGGCTGAGGCTGGGGATAACCATACTGTTGCGGATATCCCGCATTCTGCGGGTACGGCTGCGGCATGTACGCTCCATAGCCCGGCTGGTAGTTCGGCGCGTAGCCCTGCCCGTACCCCATCTCCTGGGGACTCGCGAACTGCTGGCGTGCCGAAGGTGCCATCGATGCCGCCGACAAGTCTGCCTTCAGCTGTTCGTCCACCTTCTCCGTCCCGCTGCATGCCGTGAGCACAGCGAATGCGACGGGGGCCAGCAACGGGAGTGCGGCCGAGCGAAAACGGGGGCGAAACGTCGGGCGGAACGAGAGAACATGTGTCACGGTGTCTCCTTTTCATCGGTGGCGCTGCATGCGCCGCACCCACTGCAAAGGCAGACGCCATGCCATGCAGAATCAGACGATTTAGCTATGGGAGGCCCTAAAGGCGCGCAAAACCGTCCACTCGAGAGGGCAGTCCCCGTTCTCATCGGGGGACATGGGACACTTTCTGCTGTCCGGGTTACTTTATCACACGTCTGCCGAGTGGCAGAACCGCAGCTCAGCCGTCACAGCATGCGCTTCCTTCTGCCATCGCTTCGTGCGGCCCGCCTGTTCAAATCCGCATGTCATCCTGATGGAGTCATTCATGTCCAGTTCTTCCCGCATTGCGCGCGCCTTCGTGGCGACCGCTGCGCTGGTGTTCGCCGCTCCGTCGTTCGCTGCGGCGCAGGCCCCGGCTGCCCCATCGGCCCCAACACCGCTCAAGGTCGGCGACACCGCGCCCGACTTCACCGTGACTGCAGTGACGGCCGCCGGCGTGAACGCGAAGCCGTTCAAGTTGTCGGAGCACAAGGGTGAGACCGTCGTGCTCGCGTTCTTCCCCAAGGCACGTACGTCCGGCTGCACGGTGCAGATGGAGAGCTACCGTGACAAGTACGCCCAGATGTTCAACGGGGGGAAGAAAGTCACGCTGGTCGGCGTGAGCATCGACAACGATACCACGCTCGTATCGTGGGCCAGGGATGCGAAATTTCCGTTCCACTTTGCCGCGGACGTCGATCGGAAGGTCGGTGTGGCGTACGGGGCGAACGACGGCGTCGGCTTCCACAGGCGCACGCTGTATGTGATCGACGGCAACGGCAAGATCAGCTATGTCGCTGCGCCGTTCCAGCAGATGTCCGCCGATGCCTACACGGACCTCGGCGCCGCGGTTTCCCTGGCGAGCAAGACTCGCTGACGTAATCGCGAGCAATGTCCCCGCGACATTGCCCGCGAAAACGCTGCC
>DASQZA010000304.1:0-2270 GCA_035638935.1 Gemmatimonas sp.
CCTCAACCGCGTGTCGCATCAGGTTGCGTGCAACGGGAAGCCGGTGAACTTGACCGCGCGACAGTATTCCCTGCTCGAGTATCTGGCCATGCGAACCGGTGAGACCGTGCGTCGGCCGATGTTGCTGCAACACGTCTGGCAACTCCAGTTCGATCCTGGATCGAACGTCGTCGACGTGCACGTGGCCCAGCTGCGCAAGCGGCTTCGCGAATCCGGAAGTCACGTCGACATCCGCACGGTCCGCGGCGAAGGGTATTCCCTGCACGTCGAGTAACAGCAGCGATACCGGTCGGTGCGCGCGTCAGCCTGACAGTGCGGCGCGCACCGCAGCGACGGCGTCGTTCTGCGGGTCGAGCGCTTCGAGTTCGGTGTCGAGATGCAAGAATGGGATGGGGCGTCCCACAACCATTCCATCGGGGTGGCGGGCGATCATCTGCGCCGTGTCCTGGGCGGAGTCACGATCCGCAACGACGATCAGCTCCACAGTCGTCGCGGCGAGACATTTTGCGGCTTCGGCTCTCGAAGACGCGACCAGTGTGCGGAAGCCGGCGTCCGTGAGCAGACGCTTCAGCAACAACCGCCGTGCACGATCGTGTCCATAGACGAGCACGGTCTGACTCACGCTTTCCGTCCCCGGTTGCGCTTTCTCATCACGGTTGCGTCGCTCACTCGTGACACGCGGCCTTACCGCGCGGAGCCTCCGGCAGCAGGATCTCCACTTCGAGCCCCCCTTCCGGTGGCGAGGAAAGGCGCGTCGTGCCCTTCGCGTCGCGGACAATCCGATGCACTGTCGAAAGCCCGAGACCCGTGCCCTGACTCTTCGTCGTGAAAAATGGCTCGAAGACACGCTTCTGAATCTCCGGTGAGATTCCGGGGCCTGCGTCCCGTACGCGGAGTCGCACCCAGCGCCGCGGTTCATCCGGTGCATCCTTCGATGCATCCGTAGCTGCGTCCCTGGCCATCCCGTCGGCCACATCGAGCTTCACCGCGACACTGCCGCCCTCGGGCTGAGCATCGCGCGCGTTCACGACCAGATTGAGCAGTATCTGCTCGAGCTGCGTGGGATCGGCGCACACGACTGCCGGCTCGTTGCCGGGCTCGACCGACACGGTCACTCGAGTACCGGCCAGGCGTGACAGCACCGGCAACAATCCGTCGAGAATACCGCGCACGTCGACCGTCACCGGCTTCACGCTCTGACGTCGGCTGAACCCCAGCAACTGCTTCGCCAGGCTAGCCGCACGCAATGCCGCGTCATGCGCTTGCTGGATGTACGTCGTGGCTGCGCCAGTCTTGGGAAGCTTGGCGAGGGCAAGCTCGCTGAATCCTGTCACCACGTGCACGAGGTTGTTGAAGTCGTGCGCGATACTGCCGGCAAGTAGCCCAAGCGACTCGAGTCGCTGCGCATGGGCCGAGCGGGCCGTGAGCGCTTCCTGCTCGGTGACGTCGCGCGCGACGACTGCCCAATGTGCCACACCCGCATCCTCCGGCAACTGCACCGGCACGGACGACACATCCAGGCAGTGCCTCCTCCCCGTCGTCGTCGTCCAGACGACCTGGCACCGGGCCGGTGCGTGACAATCCAGCCCTTCCGCGACGAGCGACCGCAGCTGTTGCAGTTCGGCAGGCGTACTATCTCGATGATACTCGCCAAGCATCGGACCATGACGGCGCAAACCGAGGACACGCTCGATCGCAGCATTGGCGAACACGATCTGTGGCGGTGCACCCGGGTTGGCCCCGGGCCGGACGAGCAGCACGATCTCATCGAGCTGATCGATCGCCGCCATGAGCAGCTCCCCAAGGTCCACCTTGGTGGACGCTGGCGAGTCCGAGGCGTGGTGCGAGGCGTGGTCCGCGGGCGCCTCCCGCCGGTCGCGCCGGCGCTCGGCGCTCCGTCGTTCAATCATTCAAGGGAAGTTCGTTCAGCAGCATGGTCAGGACTCCGGGATCCAGGTGATGACCCCCGGCGAACACGATCTCGCGCGTATCGCGGTGCAGGCGTCGCATGCTCGTGAGCACGGATTTTCGCGCCGTCGGGGTGGCGAAGCTGTCGCTCTCGCCAGCGACCAGCGTGACCGCGGTGTTGGCGACTGCGGCCGCAAAGCGATCCTGTTGCACATCAGCGGCCAGCGCCCCTGCCCAGCCGACGAAGCAGCGCGCGCGCACCGCGCCATCGGCAACCCAACGCATCGCTGTAGCAACGCCCTGGGAGAAGCCGAGCACCCCACATGAGGGCGGCGCATCGGGCGGTATGCGGTGCCCCATGA
>DASQZA010000305.1:0-1694 GCA_035638935.1 Gemmatimonas sp.
CGGAGCAACCCCTTTCGCACGCCTCCTGGACGCTTGATCGCATCCGGCAGTGCATTCACCGATTCCGCCAGCAGATGGTCGAGGAAAACGACACGAGCTTCGACGCCGGCAGCCATCGCCATGCGGTCTTGCCGCTGCAAAAGGGGCGGCAGGTACGTACGCTGGTCGAACAGGTAGAGCGCATCGCGTTCGGAACGACTCGCATCGAATGCACGGCGCCGACTACTTCGAACGGATTCTGTGGAGAGTCCGAGTCGCTCCAGCCGATGGAGCCCCGTGACCGCATTCGCTTCCAACGGGTAGTCTGCGCGGAAGACGCGACGGGCCGTGACCAGCGGACCCACGGCGGGCAGAAGGCGAGCAAGCAGGTCGAGCGCGGGAGCACCCATGAACGACGGGCGCTTGGCCACCGTCGAGTACCAAGCGTAACCTCCGAACAGCTCATCGGCTCCTTCGCCGGACAGCACCACCTTCACACCGGCCGTCTCCCGCGCGAACTGGAAGACGAGATGCATCGGGACGGCATTGGGATGGGTGAGCGGCGCGTCGTGTGCCCACGTGAGTGGAAGTAGCGACTCCGCGAAGTCATGATCGCGAACCACGAGCTCGTGGTGTCGCGCCCCCACATGTTCCGCCATCGCCCGAGCGTAGGGACGCTCGTCGAGCGCTGGATCGTCGAACCCGACGCAGAATGTATCGAGCGGTCGTCCGGCTGCTCGAATGGCCATCGCTGTTACGAGACTCGAATCGAGCCCGCCGCTGACTATCGACCCAATGGGTACGTCACTCACGAGCCGCCGATCCGTGGCCGAGTAGAGCAGCTGCTCGACATCCTGCAGCGCGTCATCGAGCGCACGCTCCCGAACGGCGACGGCCGGCGACCAAAATAAATGGTCCGCGCGCCCGCGCTCAGAGTAGCGGCGGACGGTCGCCGCGGGGAACTCCTCGACACCGGCAAACAGGGTCTCGCCTGCACCGACTGCGCGGAACGCCAGATACTCGGCAAAGACCGCCTCGTTGAAACGACGCTCGACAGACGCGTCCGCGAACAGCGCCTTCATCTCGGAGGCAAAGGCAATGCGTCCATCCGCACGTTCGTGCACATACAACGGTTTTTCGCCGTAGCGATCTCGCGCCAGCACGAGTTCACTGCGCATCGAATCCCAGATTCCAACGGCAAACATACCGTTGAGTCGCTCGAACACCTCATCGCCCCACGACCGGTACCCTACAAGCACGACTTCTGTGTCGCTGTTGGTGGAGAACGTCGCACCAAGCGACACCAACTCCGCCTTGAGTTCACGGTAGTTGTAGATCTCGCCGTTGAATACGAGCGCGATCTGCTCGTCGGCGGACACCATCGGTTGCCGCCCACCGTCGATGTCGATGATGGCGAGGCGCGCATGGCCGAGCATGGCGGAACGATCTCCCCAACAGGCAAGTCCGTCCGGTCCGCGATGGCGCATCAGGCGTACCATGCGGCCTACCACCAGATGCTCTTCCTCGCCGATGGCACGACGTCGTAGGACTCCGCAAATCCCGCACACCCTACTGTGCTCCCGAGGCAACGACAGCATCAACGCCACGCACGGCGTTGGCGCGAATGTCGCTAGTGCGCACGTCGCTGCGCGTGAAACGGTGCTTGCCCGCCTTGGACAGTTCGATATCGGGCACCATCGCAACCTCTACCCGGA
>DASQZA010000306.1:0-6409 GCA_035638935.1 Gemmatimonas sp.
CTTACAGAGTGACGAAGCGACATTACCGCTCCCGCCACGCCCACTTCCCGCGCTGACGTTCAGCCGCGCGGGCACTCTGTCGGAGCACACCTGCATGCCCACGCAACGCTTCATTGTCGCCCTCGGCGCCCTCATCCTGCTCGCCGGCGCGCCGTCGTTCGCAACCGCACAGGGTCATGACATGCACGGCATGGGTATGGGCGCGATCGTCATCCCGCCGGGCGCGCGCTACACGAAGGCTGACGTCGAGTTCATGCAGGGCATGATCGCGCATCACGCGCAGGCGATCGTGATGTCGCGGATGGCCGAAGCGCATGGTGCCAGTCCGCAGGTCCTCAAGCTCTCGAAGAAGATCGATCAGTCGCAGGTGCCGGAGATCATGATCATGCAGGAGTGGCTGCGCCGGCATGGACAGTTCGCGCCGGATACATCGTCGTGGCGCCACATGCGGATGACGGGAATGCTAACCGATGCCCAGCTCAAGGAGCTGGCCGCGTCGAAGGGCGTCGACTTCGACCGTGCATTCCTGACGATGATGATCGAGCACCATGCCGGCGCCATCGTGATGGTGGACGACCTGTTCAAGCAGCCGGGCGCCAGACAAGAAGTGGATGTCTCGGTGTTCGCCAACGACGTCGTCACGGTGCAGACCAGCGAAATCGGCATCATGCGACGCCTGATCTCGCAGCTCCCGAAGCAATAGCGCAGCAATAGTGCACAAATAGTGCGCACCCCTCCCGCTGTCCTCTTCCTAACCCCCGGAGCGTCATCCGATGCGCGTCGTTCGTGGCTTGTTATTTCTGCTTGCAACTGGCGCGTCGACTCTCGCGTCGGCGCAGACGTACCCCAGCAAGTCTGATCCCCGGAGTACGCTCAAACCGGGACGCTTCGATGCCGGCGTGGCGGCCAGCAACATGCGCCTCGTCTCATTCACGAAAAAGCCGGCGCAATTCGACACCGCACGTGGCCTGACATTCGTCAACTCCGACCTCGCGTTCGGCACGCACTACGTCTACCAGGCCAACTTCGCCGGCTTCACGATCTGGGACATCACCGATCCAGCCAAGCCGGTCCTCGCCTCGGCCGTCCGCTGCATCACGTCGCAAGGCGATCCGACGATCGTCGGCAACCTGCTGTTCCTCTCGGCCGAGGGTGCGGGCAATCGCATCGATTGCGGCGACGGTGGCGTGCAGGACCCGAAGGATCACTTCGCCGGCGTGCGAATCTTCGACGTGTCGAACCCGAAAGCGCCCAAGCTCGTGAAGAACGTGCAGACGTGCAAAGGCTCCCACACGCACACGCTCGTGCCGCACCCGAAGGATCCGAACATCATCTACCTCTACGTGTCGGGGCAGCAGGCGGCGCGGCCCGAGACGGAAATGCCGGGGTGCAAGAACGGCACGAACCCGGCCGACCCGACGAACTCGATGTATCAGCTCGACATCATCAAGGTGCCGCTCAACGCGCCCGAGCGTGCCGCGGTGATTCCCGGCGCGCGCATCTTCACGGGCCTCGACGGCGGTGGTGAGTGCAAGCAGTTCTGCGCGCCGGTCGACCCGCGTCGCGCGGCCGCAGGTCGTGGACGTGGTGGGGCGCCCGCCGCAGCCAATGCAGCATCAGCGGCATCCACCGCAGCAACGGCGGCAGTAGAGGGCCCGGTGTCCACTGGGCCGCGCAACTGCCACGACGTGACGGCGTATCCCGAGCTGGGCCTGCTCGCAGCCTCCTGCTCGACGCATTCGATCGTCGTCGACATCTCGAACCCCGAGAAGCCGTTCCGCCTCGATGCATTGACCGACACCAACAACTTCCAGGGGCGGCACACCGCAGCGTTCAGCAATGATGGCAAGAAGCTGATCCAGACCGACGAATGGGGCGGCGGCACGGGCCCGATGTGCCAGGCGTCGAGCATGAATGAACTGGGCGGCAACACGATCATCGCCCTCGATGCGAAGAAGAAGCAGTCGCAGAAGGCGTACTTCAAGTTGCCGGCCGCGCAATCGGCCGAGGAGAATTGCGTGTCGCACAACGGCGGCATCATCCCGGTGCCGGGACGCGACTTGTACGTGCAGGGCTGGTATCAGGGCGGCGTCGATGTCATGGACTTCACCGACGAGAACAACGCGTTCGAGATCGCGTACTTCGATCGCGGCTCCATCGATCCGCCGGCGGCCGTCGACGTGCCGATTCCGCCAAGCGCAGTCGAGGCAGGGGGCGGACGTGGTCGCGGTACGATCGGTGGGTCGTGGGGCGCGTACTATTGGAACGGCTACATCTACTCGTCCGAACTCGACCGTGGTCTTGACATCTACGAGTTGACGCCAAGTGCACAGCTCTCGGCGAACGAGATTGCTGCGGCGAAGTTGGTGGTGTACACACAGTACAACCCGCAGAGCCAACCGAAGATCTCGTGGCCGCCGGCGTTCGTGGTCGTGCGGTCATATCTCGACCAGCTGGTGCGTGGCAACGGCCTCGCGGCCGAGCGCACCGCGGCGATCGCTGCGGCGCTCGATGTGGCGGAGATGAGGACGGGTGCAGCGCGCGCGACGGCGCTGAATGCGATTGCCGTGCAGGTCGACGGTGATGCGAAGACCGCCAAGGATGTGGCACGCGTGCGCACCATGGCGAGCGAAATCAGGAGACTTGCGGCGGCGTCGAAGTAGCGCGCTACGCGAACGCCGGATGACAGAATGGCGCCCCATGCGGGGCGCCATTCTTCGTTTCATGTCCAGTCTGGGTCGCGCGTTATGGCACTGCAGAGTACGAAACGGTCGCTTCGCCGACGCATGAGAGAATCGTCATGCCGTAAATGGTGATGCACGCGTCATAGACGCAAATCAATTCCCTCGCAGGGAACGGTTCCTGCATTTCTGGCGTGGTCATGGCCCTCCCGGTGGTCCGGGACGACCGAATCCCATTGCCCCGCTGAATTGCGCCATCTGATCGTCAGTCGCGAGTTCCCCCCTGCGCCGTACCCACCAGGTGGAATCGGAACGTACGTCTCCAACCTCGCTCGACTGTTGGTCGAGGCGGGGGAGACGGTTCACATCATCGCGCAACGATGGAACGGTGCTCCAACACACCGTGAGTCATCGCACGACGGGCGTCTCATCGTGCACCGCGTCGGCATCGATCGATTGGCTGGTGTGTCAGGGGGTGACGCACCGTGGCTCGTGCAGCGCGACGTGATTGGAGTCGATCGGGAGACGGTCGATGCGCTCGCCGCCTCTGCAGTACCGTCACAGGCATTCGCGTACCGCGCGTCGCTGCTCGCCGAATGGCTCGTCGAGCATGAGGGCATCGACATCGTCGAAGGTCAGGAATGGGAAGCCCCGCTCGCTTTCTTCCAGCAGCGACGCGCACTCGGACTCGGCCCTTCGCAGCATCCGCCCTGCATCGTGCACCTGCATTCGCCGACGGAGTTCATCTACCGTCACAACGAATGGACGACCGATCGGCCCGACTATGTGCCGAGCGTGTGCCTGGAGGATTACAGCATTGCAGCGGCCGATGCGCTGCTGTGCCCCAGCCGGTTTCTCGCCGGGCAGGCGGCTGAGCACTACGCCATCGCCCCCGAGTCCATCGACGTCATTCCACTGCCGCGCGGCGATACTCCGATCGCCCGTCGGGACGCCGCAACGTGGCGGGACGGCACGATCTGCTTCGTCGGGCGACTCGAGCCCCGCAAAGGCGTGCTCGAGTGGGTCGACGCGGCGCTGAGCGTGCTCGACGACTATCCGGACGCGCACTTCGAGTTCATCGGAAGTGACCTCCCGCTCCTGCCCGGTGTCTCGGTGCAGCAGGCGCTCGAGGATCGCATCCCACCTCGGCATCGGCGAAACTTCAGCTTTCTCGGATCGAAGAGCCGGCCGGAGCTCATGGCGCGACTGGCTCGAGCCCGTATCGGTGTCGTGCCTTCCCGGTGGGAGAACTTCCCCAACACCTGCCTCGAGATGATGGCATCGGGGCTGCCGGTGCTTGTGTCGCCGGAGGGAGGGATGCGCGAGATGGTGAGCGACGGTGAGTCCGGCTGGATTGCGTCCCGCGCGGACGCCGCCGGGCTCGCTCTGGCCCTCCGCCGCGCTCTCACCGCGTCACCCGAGACACTCCGCTCGATGGGCGTTGCGGCGGCGGGCCGGGTCCGCGACCTCTGCGACAACCACGCAATCGTGGCACGCCACCTCGAGGTCCGCCGGCGGGTCGCCGAGCGCGGCAGCTCGCGGTCGTGCTCGATGCCGGAGTCGTTTCCGTGGAGCCGGGCCGATGCGAGGGGTCGCCCATCCGCCCCTCGTCGACAGATCGCGCTTCCGGTGTCCACGCGCTTGGCAGAAGTGTTCGGATCAGGCAGCGGCGACACGTCCGATGAGTTCGAGGCCGCCGGCGTTGCGATCATCGTCATCGCCGAGCACGGCGTGTCGCCACTCCCATGCATGAGAAGCGTGGATGCGCTCCAGGACGACGTCACGCGACGATTTCTCGTTGGTCGCGACGCGTGGGATCTTCCCGACGGCTGGGAAGCGATCACCGATCTCGAGAGCGCGCTCGAACTCGTCGCTCTCGAACGCGATCGCGCAAACGGAGCGACGAACCGGTCGTGTCACAGCATCGCGCTCGTCGAGGCCGAGTACGAGCTGCACACCGATTTCCTGCGCGGCCCGCTGGCGGCGCTCCGCGCCGATTCCCGGCTTGGCGTCGTTGCACCATGGACATTCTCGCCCGACGGCAGCTGTGCGGGGGGAATCGCACCGGTGCTGCCCTATCAGCTGCTCCAGGACCTCGCGGGCGGCGCACTCGTCTTCCGTGCGCGCGCGCTGCATGCAGTCGACGGTTTTCCCTCCGCAATTCCGCCGCGCTACTGGTGCTGGGATGCCACGACAGCAGTGATGGCAGCCGGCTGGGGCGCGGTAGCCTGGCCCCAGCCATTGGCCCGACGTCATCCGGCGGGCGAACGGGACAGTCGCATCGAGGCACACGTTGGACGGCTGCATGCGCGTCGCGCCATGCTGGAGCGCGCCACCCCTGCTGTCGCAGCGCGGGCGGTCGAGCTCGTGCTGGAGCTCGAAGCGCGCCAGCCGAGCTATCCGCAGGATGTCTCGTTGGTGCCGAGGTCGGTGCGCAACTACCGCCCGGGGACGTGGACGCCCACGTGGACTTCCTCGTACAGCCCTCCGGTCGATGCGCACACCGCACTGGCCATGCTCGATGCGCCGGCACGTCTGCGATGGGCAGCCAGCGTCGTCAACCGGAGCGTGCGCCGTGGCGCGCGTGAGCCCGTGCGCGCGGCACGCTGGTTCTTCCCTCGACTGTGGAGGGCATCCCGCGAATCCGTGCGCCGCATGTTGCACCGGGGCGCCTCCGGTGAAGTGGCATGAGCGTGACGACGCCGGTCAGGGCGACGCCCGTGAGCGCGACGCCAGTCAGTGTGATCATCTGCACCTACAATCGAGCGGAGCTGCTGCGTCTCGCACTGGAGAGCCTGGTGCCGGGATGCGCTGCAGTCCCCGGATCCGAGGTGCTCGTGGTCGACAACCGCTCCACCGATGCGACGCCGGCTGTGGTCGACGAATTCATCGGACGCCTCCCCGTGCGTCGCGTCTTCGAAGCGGAACTCGGTCTCTGCCACGCACGCAATACCGGGTGGCGCGCGGCGACCGGTGACGTGGTGGCGTACTTCGATGACGACGCGCTCGCACCACCGGGATGGCTCACGGCGATCGTCAATGCATTCGAAGCGTTTCCGGATACCGGCGTGGTCGGTGGGCCCGTCGCGCCCCTCTGGCATGCGCCGCGCCCCGCATGGCTTTCCGACGACGCTGCGCGCGCGCTGACCGTTCTCGACTGGGGTGCGGAAGCGCACGAAATCCCCGATGTCGGGCAGGAGTGGCTCGCGGGAACCAACATGGCGCTGCCACGTCGCGTGCTCGTCGAGACAGGCGGGTTCCACCCGGCCCTCGACCGCGTGGGAAACAACCTGCTGTCGAGTGGCGACGTGCATCTGCAGCGCCGCGTGCTCGAGCTCGGACTGCGCATACGCTACGAGCCTGCGATGGAAATTCAGCACCTCGTGCCGGCGAGCCGCCTCACGAAGGACTGGTTCCGGCGCCGGTATTACTGGCAAGGCATCTCCGACAGCGTGATGCGCATGGTCGAGAATCCTCCATCGAAAGTACGGCGCGCACGCTGGGCACTCTCCGCAGTGGCGGGCTTGATGCGCCACCCTCGCCGACTGCAGAGCGCCTTGGCCACGCCCGACAAACCCGAGGATTTCACTGCCACCTGCCACGCGCTCATCACGGTCGGACAGGTGGCAGGACTGTTGGGCGCAGCGCGTCGATGACGACGTCGCCGCTGATGAGCGCGCCTTTGGTGTATACGCCGCCGCTTGCGACACCGCTGCGCGTGCGAGTCC
>DASQZA010000307.1:0-3087 GCA_035638935.1 Gemmatimonas sp.
GGGATCTCGCTGCTCGACGGTGAACTCTTCGCACCGCGCGATCTGGCGAGCACCCCCGGCAAGGTGGTTATCAGCAAGTCCGCTGCCGAACGCATGTACCCGGGCGAGCGCGCGGTTGGGCGTCGGGTGTATTCGGTCGGCGACAGCGCATGGTTTTCAATCATCGGCGTCGTCGAAGACGTACTGCAGGACGACTTCCGGCAGACTGCGCAGCCGCTGCTGTACTTTCCGCTCGTCGGGCCGACACCCACGAGCTGGGTACTGAGCTCGCCAGCCTACGTGGTGAAGACGGCGCGCGCGTCGACCATTGCAACGGAGATCCGTGCACTCGCACGTGAGATGGCACCGGGAGCGCCGATGTACCGCACCTTCACGATGGCCGGGCTCGCAGAGGACTCGATGGTGACACTGTCATTCACGATGCTCGTCCTCGCGATCGCATCCGGGCTGGCCCTGGTGCTCGGTGCCGTCGGATTGTACGGGGTGCTCTCCTATGTGGTTGCACAACGCCGGCGCGAGATCGGTGTCCGCCTCGCGCTGGGCGCCGAACCGACACAGGTGCGCCGCATGGTCGTGACGCAGGGCGCCAAGGTCGTTGGTGCCGGTATTGCCATTGGGCTGGTGGTGGCCTTCACCAGTTCGAAGCTGCTTGCGAGCCTATTGTTCGAGATTGAGCCGGCCGATCTCACCACGTATGCCGCAATGTCCGCGAGCATGCTCGGAGTCGGCTTGCTCGCGAGCTACATGCCGGCACGTCACGCGAGCAACGTCGATCCGATTGAATCGCTGCGCGAGGATTGATGATGTTCCGTTGCGCCTGGCGCCTGACGTCTGAGCTCACCCGTCAGCCCGCAACGCCTCCGCCGGCTGAACGCGCAACCCACGGCGCGCCGGCCCGAGCGCGGCCAGTGCCGACACGACAGCCATCAGCACGCCGAACGCCGGAAGAAGGTACCCTCCCCTGCCCTGCAGGATTTCGCCGCCTGTTGCCAGCTCGAGCGCTGCCGCGCTTCCAATCCCCACCGCCAACCCGATCGCAATCTGCACGGCCACACGCTTGAACAGCGCGCGCAAAACCTGCCCCGGCTGCGCGCCGAGTGCAGTGCGAATACCGATCTCGCGGCGACGGCGCGTCACGGTGAACGAGGTGAGCGCATAAACACCTGCCGCCGATAGCAACGACACGCTGAGCAGCACCAGTCCGATCATGAGCGCGCCAAGACGCACGGCGAGCTGGTTCTGGCGCTCGAACTCGTCGAGCCCGTACGAACGCCCCATGAGCAGCGTCGGGTCGACTTCGACCGCGAGCTTTCGCAGCTGCGGCGCGAAGTCGGTCGCCTTGTCGCGCGTGTGCACGAGCAGCTCGACGTTCATCGCGGTGCCGAGCGGCGCCGGGTAGTAGACGCGAGGAGCAACGAGGTCGGGATCGAACCGGTTCGTCTCCACGTCCTCCGTCACGCCAATGATTGTGAACCACCGGCTCGGAGCGACTGCCGCGTCCTCGCCCCGCGCTTCGTCGCCTGCATACCTGATGCGCTTGCCAAGTGGAGGAGCGTCTCCGAGAATCTGGCGCACGAATGCCGCGTTCACGATGACCGAGCCCGACGTCGTATCCATGTCGCTCGCGTCGAATTCTCGACCGGTGAGCACCCGCGCGCCCATGGTCGATAGCGTCTTCGGCTCCGATCCCTGCGGGGCGATGCTGTACGGGCCGCGCAGCTTCTCCGGCATCGTCACGCCTTCGACCTCCATGCGTCCGCGCCGGCCTTCGACGTCGACGTTGTACGATACGCCGAGTACTCCAGGCTCGGCTTCGATGCGCTGCACGAGTGCCTGGATGTTTTGCCCGAGGCGCACTGTCGCCTCGCGTCGCTGCGTGACGCTGTCAGTCGCGGTAAGAGCACTCCCGACTCCGGCCTCAGTGCGATAATTCGTCAGCAGGAAGCGTGTTGGATCGTAGATCGGCTTCGTGACGGCGCCCCTGAGCTCTCCCCATCCCGCACTGACCGCTGCCGGCAGCGCTGCGGCGGCGATCGCCACCTGTGCGACGATGAGGAACGTCCACGTTCGGCCGAGTTGCACACCGGTGCCGCTGCTCATGCTGCGCAACGTGTCCTGCAACCGCCTGCCCGTCGCCTGGAGCGCCGGCAGCACGCCCACGATGACTGCCGAGAAAACCGTCACGCCGATAGCGAAGAGCACCGTGCGCGGGCGCATGCCGTAGTCGAGCCAGAACGGCGTGCCCATCTCCGCCTCCATGATGCCGCTCGCGAGCCTGATGCCGACGTTTGCGATGAGCAGGCCGGCCAGTGCCGAGAGCACCGACAGCACGAGCCCCTCCATGAAGAGCTGCCACACGATGCGCCCGCGGCTCGCACCCAGCGCACTCCGCACGGCGATCTCCCCCTGTCGCGTCGCGGTGCGCGCGTACACCAGGACCGCGACATTGAACGCCACGATCACGAGCAGCAGCGTCATCATCGCCTGCATCTGCACCGCCATCCAGAGCGTCGTACCCTGCACGTCGGTGATGGAGTGCGTATAGGGCATCACCATCGGGCGTATCGTACCGTTGCTGCGAGGAAAGTCGGCGGCCGCACGCTTGCCGAGCACCGTGAGCTCCGCTTGTGCGGCCTCCATCGAGATGCCGGGTGCGAGCCGCCCGAAAATGTAGATCTCCGGCCCCTTGCCACGCGGGTACAGCGTCGGATCGGAGCGCAACGGGATCCAGTACTCGTGGTTCTCGGGGAAGAGGAACCGGTCCGGCATGACGCCGACGATCGTGTGCGTCGTCGCATTGAGGCGCAGCGTGCGCCCGACGACACTCGGGTCGCTCGCGAACCGCTCCTTCCACACCTTGTGCCCGATGACGACGACGGGCTGCGCGCCGGCCGCCTCGTCGGCGTCCACCAACGTGCGCCCGAACAACGGCGCCGTGCGCGCGAGCGTGAAGCCCGCTGCGCTCATTTCGGCAACGGGAACGGGCTCCGGCGCGCCGCCGGTGACGAGGTTGCGTCCCACCGTCCGGAACGCACCGACGTCGGTGATCGTGCGCAGCTCCTTTCGCCAGACGACGAAGTCGTGCGT
>DASQZA010000308.1:0-2600 GCA_035638935.1 Gemmatimonas sp.
ATGATCATCGACGGATGCGGACAGCTTGACCTCTAGGGCGACGATCTTCCCGTCAGCACGCTCGACGATGAGATCCACTTCGTGGCGGCCGTCATGCTCGCGCAGGTGACGTACACGCGCCTCCAACGCTTCCGCATACACGCGCACCGACAGCGTGACGAGTGACTCGAACAGTTGCCCGAGCAATGTGCCATCGCGCGGCGTGGTCGCTCGCGCATCGATGCTGCTGTCTGAATCGAACAGCGGCGAAGTCGCGCCGTGTAACAATGCCTCGATGTCCACTCCGAGGAGCCGAGCGGCGAGCGCGGGGTCGGCCAGGTGATGTCGCGGTGCCTGCACCAGCCGCGCGAGCTGATTGCGTGACGGTAGCCATCCAGGCACCGGCTCGATCAACCACAGTCGTTCGAGGACGTCCCGATACGCCTGCACCGTGGGGCGTCCGGTGGTAGCGCCGTCACCGCTCGTGGCAGCGTTCCGGATCTTCTCTAGTGACGTGGTGGTGGCCGTCGCCGCAGCGTACGCGGTCATCCACCGTCGCAGCGCATCGGGCCGGCGCACCGCGAACCCTTGCTCCACGAAATCGCGGTCGACCACTCGGGTGAGATACCCGTCGAGGCTCGCGCGCAACCCGCGGCCGGTGAACGAGCGCAGCCCTGGGAACCCCGACACTACGATTTCGCGGGCATAACCCATCAGGTCAATGGTGCTCGTGCCGGACACGGCTCCTCGCTCGCCGGAGAGCAGCGCCCGCAGGCTCACCGTCGTGCTCCCGAGTCCACGTTCGGCCAGCGAGAGTGGCCGCATGCGCAGGCTCACAATGCGCCCCGCCCCGGAGTGCGTCGGCGCTATGTTCGGCGACGCAGAGCCGGTCAGAAGGAATTGGCCCGGCGCGACTCCCGCATCCACTGCTCGGCGCACCGCATCCCAAACGGACGGCACATGCTGCCACTCGTCGATCAGCACCGGTGGTGTCGCGGTCAGGAGCGCTGCGGGGTCGGCTTCGGCGATGTTGCGGTGCCCGGGTGAGTCCAGCCGGAACACCGTGCCCGCCCTTCGCTCTGCTGTGGCTGTCTTGCCGACACCTTTCGGACCGTCGATCGCGACGGCCGGCAGGCTGGACAGGAGCTCGTCCAGCTCGGTATCGATGATTCGGGAAGTGTACTGGATCATAGATAGTTCATCGTCATGCTGACAGGCGTGAACTCAGAACAATACCATTTACGCATACTAAACGATACCATTCACGCACCCAAAACCGTACAATCTACGCAGAAAATGATGCAGTGTTCGCCGTTTCCGCTCTGCCTTCGCCAACGGAACGCCTGCGAAATATGGAACGAAGACGTCTGATCTGATCGTAAATCGATTAGCAAACGTCTGTAGTGGCTCGGTAATGGCGCTGATGTGCTTCACTATTACAGTGATGGCGCGCAGACCGAGAGGAGGGCGTTCGAAGCTCGGAAGTCGTCGGCTTCTGAGTACTTCCGAGCACACAAGGTTTGGTTATGTGCCCGGTCGCTGAACCCTCGGGCGCTCCCCGCGCTGTCAGACCCCTCCGCCACTCTTCCCGCATCGGGTACCACGCCCATCACGCCCTCCGCGGAGAAGCCCCAATGACATTCGACGTCCGTACCGACCGCACGCTCGTACGAGCCGGAGCCCGCAGCACCCGCTACATCCTCGTCTCGTACACCGCGCCCGAGGCGCCAGCACGAGGCGAGCGCGCACCGGTGAACGTGGCGCTCGTGCTCGACCGGTCGGGATCGATGGAGGGCGACCGCAAGTTCACGCTGGCTCGCGATGCGACGAAGAGTGCACTTGCCATGCTCCGCCCGAGCGACCGCTTCACGCTCGTCGTCTACGACACCGAGATCGACACACTGGCCCACGCCCAACTCGCGACCGCGACGGCCAAACGTGATGCCCTGGCAACGCTGTCGGAGATCGGGCCGCGTGGCGGCACCGACCTTTGTGGCGCGTGGATGACCGCGTGCGAAGCGCTGGCGGAAGGATTGGCGAACGAGCGGGTGTCGCGCGCGCTGCTGCTTACTGACGGCCTGGCCAATCACGGCGAGACGGATCCCGAGCGGCTCGCCCAGCATGCCGCCGCGCTGCGTGCACGTGGCATCGCGACCAGCACGTTCGGCGTGGGCCGCGACTTCGACGAGCGGTTGCTCGAGCAGATCGCGCACGAAGGCGGCGGCAATTTCAACTTCATCGCGTCGGCCGAGCAGATCCCGGAGTTTCTGACCGGCGAGTTGGGTGAGGCGCTCGAGACCACCGTGCATGGCGCGAATCTCGAGGTCACGTTGCCGGCGGGTGCATCGGCCACGGTGCTCAACCGGTTCCGCAACGCGATCACGCCTGGCGGCAAGCTGCGGGTGCAACTCGGCGACCTTGCGTCGGGGCAGGAGGTGCGCGTGGTGATAGCCGTCCAATTCCCGATCAGTGAGCCCGGTGAACGCATCGCGGTCGGGCTGTCGCTCGCGGGTGACGGTGCGCAGGCGGTGGACGAGGAAGCGACGCTCGAGTGGACCTACGCCACGCATCAGGCGAACGACCGGCAGACTCGCAATCGTGTCGTCGACCGCGAAGTTGCG
>DASQZA010000309.1:0-2519 GCA_035638935.1 Gemmatimonas sp.
TGCTTCACCTCACCGCCGATGGGGATTATCTGCGCGACACCAGGCACGGCGAGCAGGCGGCGCCGGATCGTCCAGTCGGCGATGGTGCGCAGCTCCATAATGGACACCGGCGGCGCACCGGCCGCGCCCGACAGCGCGCGCACGGCCGGTGCGCCGCCGGTGTCCATTATGGAGCTGCGCACCATCGCCGACTGGACGATCCGGCGCCGCCTGCTCGCCGTGCCTGGTGTCGCGCAGATAATCCCCATCGGCGGTGAGGTGAAGCAGTATCAGGTGATCGCGGACCCCGCACGCATGCTCGCCACAGGCGTCACCCTGAGTGAAGTGGTTCGCGCCGCAGAAGGCTCGAACGCCAACGCCGCGGGCGGCGTGTACATGGACAAGGGTCAGGAATACGTGATCCGCGGGATCGGCCGGGTGCAGACCGCGGCGGATGTCGCGAACACAGTCGTCGCGGTGCGGGGTGGGATTCCCGTCATCCTCTCGCAGGTCGCCGAGGTGAAAATCGGCGCCGCGCCGAAGTACGGCGACGGCTCCGTCAACGCGAAACCGGCGGTGGTGCTGGCGGTGCAGAAGCAGCCGGGCGCCAACACACTGGAGCTGACGCAGCGCATCGAGCGCGAGCTGGCCGACATGCAGCGGACGCTGCCGGCCGGCGTGCGGATCGAGTCGCAGCTCTTCCGCCAGGCGAGCTTCATCTCGGTGTCCATCGACAACGTGCTCAAGGCGCTCCGCGACGGCGCCATCCTGGTCGTCATCATCCTGTTCCTGTTCCTCTGGAACCTGCGGACGACGGCGATCTCGCTCGTGGCCATCCCCCTCTCGCTGGTCGTGGCGATCTTCGCGATGAAGCTGTTCGGGATCAGCGTGAACACGATGTCGCTCGGTGGCATGGCCATCGCGATTGGCGCGCTGGTCGACGACGCTATCATCGACGTCGAGAACGTGTTCCGCCGGCTCAAGGAAAATCATCATCGGCCGGAAGGCGAGCGATTGCCGCCCCTTCGCGTGGTGTACGACGCATCGCGCGAAATCCGTGCGAGTATCGTCAAGGCGACGCTCATCATCATCGTCGTCTTCCTTCCGTTGTTCTTCCTTGGTGGCGTCGAAGGACGCTTGCTGCGCCCGCTGGGCTTCGCGTACGTCGTTTCCATCCTCGCGTCGCTGCTCGTCGCCGTGACGATCACACCGGTGCTCTGTGCGTATCTGCTGAAGAATGCGAAAGCGGTCCAGACGGAGCACGAGAGCGCGGTTGTTCGGTGGCTCAAGGCTCGGTACGCGCCGGTGCTCCAGCGCGTCCTTGCGCACCCGAAGACCGTACTCGCGGGCGCCGGGCTGGCCCTCGTGCTTGCGGTGGCCGCCGTGCCCTTCCTCGGTTCCGCGTTCCTGCCTGAGTTCAACGAAGGCGCGCTCACGGTAAGCGTAGTCACGGTGCCGGGAACCTCGCTGGAGGAATCGAATGGCATCGGGCGCCGCGTCGAGGAGATCCTGCTTGCCAACGACGCGGTCGTGAACACGGACCGCCGTCAGGGACGTGCGGAGCTCGACGAGCACGCGCAGGGGGTGAACGCCGCGGAGATCGACGTGACGCTCAAGGAGGACGTCGACAAGGACGCGCTGTTTGAGGGGCTGCGTCAGGAGTTCTCTTCCATCCCGGGAACGAACGTCACCATCGGTCAGCCCATCGGGCACCGCATCGATCACATGCTGTCGGGGACGCGCGCAAATATTGCGGTCAACATCTTCGGCCCCGATCTCACGCAGCTGCGACTGATTGGAACGCGCGTTCGCGACGCGATGCAGGGGGTACCAGGCGTAGCCGACCTGCAGCTCGAGCAGCAGGCCGATGTGCCGCAGCTCCATGTGCGCGCCGACCGCGCTGCCCTGGGCCGCTACGGCATGACGGTCGGACAGCTCGCCGAAGCCATCGACGTCGCGTTCAACGGCGAAGTCGTGTCGCAGGTGCTCGAGGAGGGCCGCAGTGTGGATCTGGTCGTGCGGTTCCCGGAGGAGCTGCGCGCGAACGCCAGCGCGATCTCGGCGGTGTCGTTCGACACGCCCAATGGGGAGCGAGTCCCGCTCTCCCAGTTGGCGACGGTCACGGTGACGCGCGGGCCGAACACCATCTCGCGACAGGACGTGCAACGGAAGATCGTCGTACAAGCGAACGTCGCGGGCCGCGACCTGGGTGGCACGGTGGCGGACATTCAGCGCGCGGTCGGCGAGCAGGTGGTGCTGCCGAGCGGCTATCACGTGAGCTACGGCGGACAGTTCGAGGCGCAAGCGGAGTCGACGCGCACACTGGCGTTGCTCTCGCTGCTCTCCGTAGCCGCGATCTTTCTCATCCTCTACGCGGAGTTTCGCTCGCCGAAGACGTCACTGCTCGTCATGGCGAACCTCCCACTGGCGCTTATTGGCGGTTTGCTCGCGGTGTTCGTCACGACGCGCGTGGTGAGCATCGCATCGCTCGTGGGATTCGTCACGCTCTTCGGCATCGCGACCCGCAACGGCATCCTGCT
>DASQZA010000310.1:0-3608 GCA_035638935.1 Gemmatimonas sp.
AAGCGGAGCATCCGAGCTTTCACCGCTCGGCTCGTCTGCTCGTCCATGGCATCTCTCGGAGAGGCCCATGAAGGCACCATGTTAGCTACTGGGGAGGCTGCGCGGCTCGCACCAGTCCTGCTTGCGTCCCTCGTGCTGCTGACGGCCTGTCGCGAACCGGAACCCGCCACGGCGGCCGGCACGCTGGAGATGCTGGAAGTGGATGTCGGTCCGCTGCAGGCCGCCCGGGTCGTACTGGTGACGGCAAAGGAGGGTGACCTGGTGCGCGCCGGCGACACCCTCGTGATGCTGACCATTCCGACGATCGCTGCGGCCACCGCGCAGGCGGACGCCCATGCCGTCGCCGCGCGCGCGAGTGCCCGCGACCTCGACCGTGGTGCGCAGCCCGCCGAGCTGGCGCGAGCGGAGGCGGAATTGCGCGCGGCGACCGTGGATGCAGACCGCCTCGCCGTCGACCTCGCGCGGCTCGAGCGCGTTGCCGCGGGCGGCGACGTCAGCCGCGCCGCGCTCGATGCGGCCCGCGCCGCGAGCCGCACGAGTGCCGAACGCCGTGAGGCCCTAAGCGAATCGTTGCGGCTGTTGCAGGGCGGCGCGCGCACCGAGCGACGGCGTGCAGCGCGTGCAGAGGCCGACGCCGCGGGCGCTGCCGCCGATGCGGTGCGAGCCACGGCCGGCGACCTCGTGCTGCTCGCGCCGATGGATGGCATCGTCACGAGTCGCAACGCCGAACCTGGCGAAGTACTCGGCGCCGGCGCGAGCGCGCTCACGATCGGAGTGCCGGCGCGTCCCTGGGCGCGGGTGTACGTCTCGCAGTTCGTGTTGCAGGGGCTGTCGGTCGGTGACACGCTGGTCGCGCGACTCGATGGCGACAGTACCGCGTACCGCGGCCGCATCGTGTCCATCGCGAGCAAGGCAGAGTTCACGCCGCGCGTGGCCCTCACCGATGATGAGCGCGCCGACCTGCTCTTCGGCGTGAAGCTCGAATTCGATGACCGCTCCCGCCGCTTGAAGGCAGGGTTGCCGATCACCGTGCAACTGCCGGCAACCGCGGGGCCAAAGCCGCCATGACAGCACCGCATCGGGACGATACGCTCATCGACCGGCAGTCCCCGACCGAACGCCCGCCGGACACGGCATTCGCGGTACGCATACGGGGGCTGCGGAAATCGTTCGGGCCCCTGGTTGCGGTGCAAGGGCTCGACCTCGACATCCGCCGGGGCGAGGTGTTCGGCCTGCTCGGCCCCAACGGCTCCGGCAAGACCACCACCATCCGCATGCTGTGCGGGCTCGTCGTGCCGACCGCTGGGAGCGCAGAGGTCGCGGGATATGATATCGTGCGGGAGACGGAGACCGTGCGACGGCGCATCGGCTATATGTTGCAGCGCTACGGTCTGTACGACGAGCTGACGGTCGCCGAGAACCTGCGATTCTATGCGTCGGTGTATGGGGTCGTCGGTCCGACGCGTGCGGAACGACTGCGCGCGCACACGCGCGCGTTGGGACTCGAGGAGCGCCAGGCGCAGCGCGCCGGCACGTTGAGCGGCGGCTGGAAGCAACGGCTCGCACTGGCATGCGCCACCGCGCACGCGCCCGACCTCGTATTTCTCGACGAGCCCACCGCCGGCGTCGATCCTGCGGCACGTCGCGTGTTCTGGGAGATCATCTAGCAGCTCGCCGCGAGCGGCACCACCATCCTCGTGACGACGCACTACATGGACGAGGCGGAGCGGTGCGAGCGACTCGCGTTTCTCTCGCGCGGAGACCTCATCGCACTCGGCACACCGGCCGAGATCACCGCGCAGTTCGGTGCGCGCAGCGTCGAAGACGTGTTCGTGATGCTGCAACAGCGCGACGAAGCGGCGCGAACGTCCGCTCCCGCGGCATGAAAGACGTCCGCGCGTGGACCGTGTGGCCAATGCTCTGGAAGGAGTTCATCCAGCTGCGTCATGACCGGCTCACGTTCGCCATGATGACCATGTTGCCGGCGATGCAGCTGCTGCTGTTCGGCTATGCAATCCAGACCGATGTGCGCCGGCTGCCGACCGTCGTGCTCGACGAGTCGCGTACTGCGGAAAGTCGCGCACTCGTGTCCGTGCTCGAGCACACGGACAATTTCCGCGTGGTCGCAACGGTACCCGATCGAAGTGCCGCGCGACGATGGATCGAACGTGGGGCGGCACGCGTGGCGCTCGTGATCCCGCCCGAGTACCAACGCGCCATCCGGCGCGGCGAGACCGGCCGTGCGCAACTGCTGATCGACGCAGCCGATCCGCAGTCGTCGGGCGCGGCCATCTCCGGTGCACAGCTTGCCGCAGCCGCGCGCGGATCGCAGTTGCTGGCGGAACGCATGGTGTCAGGACGAGCGGTGTCGCCACTGGTCGAAATTCGCGTGCGACCGTGGTACAACCCGTCGCAACGGAGTGCGACGTTCATCGTGCCAGGCATCGTCGGCATCCTGCTCACCATCACGATGACGCTCATCACGTCGACCGCCATCGTGCGGGAACGCGAACGTGGAACGCTCGAACAGCTCATCGTGACGCCAATCGGCAAGACGAGTCTCATGCTCGGCAAGCTCGTGCCGTTCGTACTGGTGGGCTACGTGCAGATGACCGTGGTGCTCCTGCTCGGCCGACTGTTCTTCGACATTCCGCTCGCCGGTAGCTTGCCACTCCTGTACGGGCTCGCGCTCGTGTTCATCGTCGGCAGTCTGGGAATCGGCCTCCTGATTTCAACCGTGGCCCGGAATCAGGTTCAGGCCATGCAGCTGAGCTTTTTCTTCATGCTGCCCAACATCCTCCTTTCGGGGTATCTCTTTCCAAGGGCGGCAATGCCGGAACCCGCCCAATGGGCCGGGGCGTTGTTACCCTTGACGTGGTTCCTTGAGATCCTGCGAGGCATCCTGCTCAAGGGTGTCGGCGTAGGTGATCTGTGGTCGGAGCTCGTAACGCTCACTGCCTTTGCAGTAGCCCTGCTGGCCCTGTCCGTGCAACGCTTCTCCAAGACGCTCGACTAGTCCGCTCTGCATTTCTGCCTCTCTTCTCTTCTGCCTCTCCATGCTGATCCGCCGCCCCGACGACATCGCTTCCTCCGAGATCACCCCTGAGTCGGTCTACCTCGACCGTCGCACGTTCGTCGGCAAGGCCGGAGCGCTCGCCATCGGTGCCATGGTCGTTCCGACGGCGTTGCAGGCGATGGCCTGCTCCGGCGCGGATGCGGATGCCAATGCGGGCGCGAGCCGTGACCGCGCGGATGGTGTGCTGGCGCAGGAAGAGAAAGTGACCGACGAGAAGGACGCCACGAGCTACAACAACTTCTACGAGTTCGGCACCGGCAAGGACGAGCCGGTCGAGAATGCGAAAGGGTTCCGCACGACGCCGTGGACCGTGTCCGTCGAGGGCATGGTCAAGAAGCCCGCGAGGTACGCCATCGAGGATCTGCTGCGTGGTCTCAGCGTGCAGGACCGCACGTACCGGCACCGCTGCGTCGAGGCATGGTCGATGGTGATTCCGTGGCGTGGCGTGCCGCTGCGCGACCTGCTGGCGAAGATGGAGCCGCTGCCAAGTGCGAAGTTCGTCGAGTTCACCACGCTCTTCGACCCGAACCGC
>DASQZA010000311.1:0-9538 GCA_035638935.1 Gemmatimonas sp.
AATGGCAGCGCGTACTGCTCGGTCATGTTGGCGGTTGTCTCGATCCCGGCCATCGCGAGCAAGAAGAATACGATGCCTGCCATTGCCCCTGGCACGCCGAAGGCCGAGCGCAAGGCGGCGTAGCCGGCGGCGCACGCAACCCACACGGCGAGTACTCCTGCGGCCCATACCCCCCAAAGCCGGCCATCTGCAACCGACAGACCTGCCGCGTTGATCAAGTAAATCAGCGGGCCCTTGTGATCCCAGAAGTCCGCGTAGGGCATCGCCCCGTTTCGCAGCAGCGCGCCCTCGTACACGAAGATGGACGGATCGTGTTGCCAGCGACCATCGAACGGTGTCGCCCGCAGCGCCGGCCAGGCGTACCACAGCTGTAATGGAATCCACGCGGCGATCGCGACGAGGGCGATGCGTTCAGCGCTGACTGCACGCACACGTTGCGCCGGCAGCGCAGCATTGCCAAGCGCCGCTACGGTGCCCGCACGCTCCTCATGTAGGGCAGGGGCAACCGGCGCGTGACTCATCCCGCCGCATCGACGGACGCTGCCACGGATTTCGACAGCGACAGCGACAGTGCGTTCGCGATTTCTGCGGCGATCAGCCGGCCTTCACGGATGGCGTAGTTGGTTCCGCGATCCTCGGGGTACACCTGCGCCATGCTGCAGAGATAGAGGCCGGGAAGCGGTGTTGCTGCAGCCGGAATCATTTCGCTGTAGTGCTTCACGACGACCGGCTGTGCGTAGCGGGCACGCCATACATGATGACGCTGTATCCACCGCCGGTCGAACTCGGGAAACATCCGTTGCAGGTGGGGCAGGCTGAACTCGAGCAAGTCATCGTCGCTCATGGTATAGAGCCGCTCGCCTTCCGGCAGGTACTTCGACAAGTACACGATGTGTCGTCCAGCGTACGTGGACGCAGGCTCGAAGTTCGTATGCTCGATGACGCCGACGAAGGGAAACCCGGGATCGTTGACATTGAGCCAGTATGTGTCCGACAAGCTTCGGTCGAGTTCCAGTACGAGGCAGACGTTGGCCAGGTACGGGATGGCGCGCAGGCTTTCTGTGTAGGCTGCGGGAGCATGTGGGGACACCAGAGCTGCAACGATCGGCAGTGCGGGAGTCGCAAGGGTCGCATCGGCCTCGATCACGCCGGCGTCCGTGATGACGCCGGTGACTTGTCCGTCCGCATCGACCATCAGCTCCCGCACTCGCTCACCGGTGCGTACTTCTCCACCAGCGGCGCGAATGCCATCCGCGAGACTTTCGGCAAGCGCGGCAAATCCGCCGCGATAATACGCGAGACTCTCACCACCGCCCTTGCTGCGGCTTCCACCGCGAAGCTTGAGCTTGTTCCAGAACCAGACTGCGGACACGTCGGGAGCATATGGACCGAACTTGCCTTCGAGCAGGGGCTGCCAGACGACGCGATACACCTCTTCGCCACCCAACTCCTTCAGCCATTGCTCCGCAGTCACGTTTTCGAGTTGCTTCCAGTCGGCGACCGCTCGCGCACGCAGCGCGAGCAGCCCCAGTCGAACGCGCCCGACGGCCGACAAGGGCGTGAAGCGCAGCACATCGAGGGGTGTGCTCAGGCGAAACATCTGGTTCGCGAAATACATACCTGTTCGCGTCGCGCGGTACACGACGTGATCCAGAGTGCCGAGCTCCCGCGCGAGGTCGGTCACGTGCGTGTCGCTGGTGAACCAGTGATGGTAGAAGCGATCGAGTTGCGCGCCATTGACCTCGAAGCTTCCGGCGAGACCGCCCAGCGAATCATCCGCCTCGAGCACGACTGGAGTCACCCCGCGTTGCACGAGCTCCCAGGCGGCGGCAAGACCGCCGAAGCCACCCCCGATGATTGCGACTCGTGCACCCGTGCCGTCAGTGCCGTCCGGACTGGACGGCGCACTGGTCATTGCAACCGTCATGGCGCGGATCTCTCGCGCCCGTGCAGCCGTGCCCCGTATCTCGTTGCGCGCTCCGACTGTCGCCTCGGCTGGGCGTCGCGACGCTCCAGCTGGGGACCAACAGGGCGCTCGAATCCCATCCGCTGACGTACGAGATACAGCGGACGCCCCTTTGCTTGGCCGTAAACGCGGCCCACATACTCGCCGACGATGCCGATCGCCAGCAGCTGCACGCCGCCCATGAGCAAGAGTCCGATGAGCATGGTCGATATGGACGACAGCTGGTCGCCGCCGAACAGGCCGCGCGCAAGCGCGTACACGGCGGCGAGCATCGCAATCGTCAGGATTGCGAGCCCGATTGCCGTGATCGCGCGTAGCGGGGATGACGAGAAGGAGAGGATGCCGTCGAGCGCGAATCGCAGCATCTTGGACAGGGGATACTTGCTCACGCCCGCGAATCGCGACGCCCGCCGGTAGGGGACCGCCACCTGCCGAAAGCCGACCCAGCTGACGAGACCCCGGACGAAGCGATCACGTTCGGGCATCGTGCGTAATGCATCGATCACGCGTCGGTCCATCAGCCTGAAGTCGCCGGCATCCAGCGGGATGCGCGTTTCCGTCAACCGGTTCAGCACGCGATAGAACGCGCGTGCCGTCGCCTTCTTGAAGGCGGTTTCACCATCGCGGGACACACGCTCGCCGTAGGCGACGTCGTATCCCTCCCGCCAGCGCGCGATCATCAGGGGAATGACTTCCGGGGGATCCTGGAGGTCGGAGTCGATCAAGACGACTGCATCACCTTCGGCATGCTCGAGCCCTGCCGTCACAGCGAGCTGATGTCCGAAGTTTCGCGAGAGCCGGATGACTCTCACATGGGCATCGCCTTCCTGCAGTGCCTCCAGCCGTTCCGGTGTCAGGTCATGGCTTCCATCGTCGACATAGATGATCTCGTAGTCGAGCGATTCGAGCCGGCTGACGACGCGCGACAGCTCACGGTGCGTCTCGTCGATGACGGCTTCTTCGTTGAAGCACGGCACCACGACCGAAAGGAGCTGCTGCTGTTGATGAATCATCGTGCCCGTAGTTCGCACATGTCTGTTTGACAGCAGATGGCGCGTATCCGATACGCGGGGAAATGAGCGCGCATCAATCGCTCCTTCTGCACCTTGCACGGTCGACGCGGTGCGCATGCACAGGTGATGCCTTATGATCGATATTGCGCAAATTGCCGTTGTCAGACTTTCTCGACCTTGTGGCGTCGCTCACGAGAATGCGCAGGCTCATGCAGCGCTGCGCGAAGCAATACGGCTCGCCGGGAGCCGTCCGGGTGGTTATTGTCGGGCATGACTACTCGGAATCGCGCTGCCATTGTGCTGGCTCTCATTTCACTCGGCCTGCTCTGGCCGGGGCTCGTGCAGCCCGTGCTCACGATTCGCGCAACGCTGGACCTGTTCGGCGTTGTGCGGGAGCTGTCGAACGAGACCAGAAGTGTCGTTGGCGCGATACGGAGTCTGCACGAGTCAGGGAATGACTTCGTGGCTGCACTGATCCTGATCTTCAGCGTACTCATCCCGCTGACCAAGGCAGCGCTGATGGTACCGCTTCTGATCATGCGGCCGTCCGCCGTGAAAGTGCGGCTCTACAACTTCCTTCGGGGCATCAGCAAGTGGTCGATGGCCGATGTGTTCGCCGTCGGAATGCTCATCGCCCTCCTCGTCGCGAAGGGGACGGCTAACCTGAGCGCGGTTGCAGGCTCGGGCTTCTATTACTTCGCAGCCTACTGTCTCGTGTCGAACGCGGCGTTCCAGCTGATCACCATCGAACCGGGCTCCGAGCGGACTGCTCCGGCGCGGGCCTGAGCGGCGTCGGCCGGGTCGAGCTATTTCTTCGCGGGCTGGGGCTTCTTCGCGGGCTCCGGCTGCTTCGCAGCGATCTTGAACCTGGCTACGGGCAGGTTGTTCATGTTCACCATGCCTTCGATGGAACCGTCCGCTCCGACTCGGCCGTCGTGCTCGAGCAGCCGTGCTTCGGGTGCGGTGACGCGGAATTGCACGCGCGCGCCATCCTGCACCACGTTGGAGATTGGTCCGCTGCCTTGTCCCGGCACGCTGGCGATGCCGCCGATCGTCGCACCCGTACCCGAGAAGCTGTAGCTCACCGGCACGACGATCGTGCTATCGCCGAGCGGGACGGTCGCCGTACCGGCCCAAATGCCGCTGAGTGCCACCGCGGCCTTCGGCGACCCTTTGCCCGGCACCGCTGCCGTCCCTGGCTTCTTCTTCGCCGACTGCGCGGCGGCCGGCACAGCCAGTGCGAGGGGCAGGGCAAGCGCGAACAGGAGATGCGGTGTGCGCAGAGACATCGGGGCTCCGACGGGCAGGAATTGAGGACTACGAAATCTACCGTCGCGGCGAGGCCGACGGCGGGCACTCGTTGGAGCACCCGCCGCCGACCGTGATGTTCCGAGGTGCTGTGGAACAGTGCTGAGCGGATCCGACCGGATCCGAATCGGTCGTCGGGAGATCAGCTTGCCGGTTTCACGCCGGTTCGCGCCCAGTCTGCAACTTCGTAGAAGCTCTTCTGGACCTGGTCAGCGTTGATGGCACAGTGTCCGTACGCGTTGACCTTGCGCTGGAGGAGGCTGCCGCTGTTCCCCTGTGCTGCGACCGCGTTCCGGAGGGCGGTCTCGTGAAATTCCGGCACGGCCGGATCCCAGCGATTGTGCAGCGTCAGCACTGGCATCCCCAGCTCACCGGTGGGCGTGAAGTGGTGCTCCAGATAGTTGGCGGCGGACGGCGCGATGCTGTAACGCGTCACAAGATGGTTCGCGGCTGCCAGCGCCGGTCCAAGGAGGGCGGGCGGAAGCAGGCTCGTGCCCGGGGTATAGGGCGCATTGTTCTCGAACGCCGACTTGCCGTTCACGAGGTCGGTGATGTTGTTGATGCCACGCGCATGAAACGAGAGTGCTGCCCACAGCGATCCGATCAGGGTGGCGGGCTCCGGGGTCCCATCCAGCCTCGGAACCCAGGGCAGCGGAGTCTGCGCAGTGCTTGCAATCACTGCCAGCGCATTCGGATTGGACGAGACTGCAGCGATGACCTGAGGAATCGTCACCACCGTCCCCTGCGGCACGCCAAGCACGTTGCCCGGCAATTTGTTCGGATAGAATGCATCGAACAGTGCGCGCACATGGCCGAGGTACTGCGTCTGCAGGCGCGATCCACCAACCATCCCGCACACGAGCAGCGCACCCTGATACTCCGAGGAATGCTGCTGTGCGATGTTCAGCGCAATACCGCCACCGAGTGAGTAGCCAAGCAGGAAGTGACGAGTGGCCGGCGCCGGCAACCGCTCGCCGAGCAGCGCGCGGAGCTGATGGGTGCGCTGTGTTCCGTCCTTGACCGCGAGCCCATTCTCCGAGTAGCTCGAGTAGGCGACCGCATACCCGCGAGCCCCCAATGAGTCGCGCGTTGCGTACAGCGAGTCCTGGTCGCGCAGGTCGATTGTGCCCGGTGCGTCGCGGAACCCGTGCGCGATGTACACCGCATCCCCGTTCCACACCTTCGGCACGTACAACGCGTACAGGGACCCTGGGCCGGTCTCGCCGGAGATGACTTGTTTCCAGGGCCCGCCAACTGGCGTACTCACCGCTGCCCTGTTGCCGGCGTAGGTCATCTCCTGCGGTGATGCCACGGGGGCGACCGGAGAGGTGTCGCAGGCAACGAGGACCGTGGTGATGGTCGCCAGCAGTGACAGGCGCGAAATCCGAGGGCAATACATGGGGCCTCCAAGGCAGACATTTGATGTTGGCGTACGCGTCGATCGCGAGATCCGGTCGAGCGACTGCAACATGAGGTGCACCCTGGTGCGCTCCCATCCGCCGGTTGACGTATGCACCGTCCTCGATGACGTAGGACGCAGTGGCGTTTCGCCTGCGCGCGGCGGAACTTACGTCCTACCAGGGCGAGCGCCCGCTCCTGCCTGGCTCCCCGACGATCATTCACCGCATGTCAGCCATGTCCAGCCCGTACCCGTTCGCCCCCGAGCAGCGCATTCTCGTAACCGGCGGGGCGGGGTTCATCGGCAGCGCGTTGGTATGGCAACTCAACCGAAGCGGCTGCGAGCGCATCGTGATCGCCGACCGGCTCGGGCGCACGGACAAGTGGCGCAATCTCGCGCCGCTCCGGTTTGCGGATTATCTCGAGGCGGACGATCTGATTCCGCAGCTCGAATCGGGCGCGCTGGGGAGTTTCTCCCACGTGCTCCACATGGGAGCATGCTCGTCGACGCTCGAACGTGATGCGACATACCTCGTCCGCAACAACTTCGAGTTCACGAAGCGTGTCGCGGCGTGGGCTTTGCGCACCGGTGCACGATTCGTGTACGCATCATCGGCGGCGACGTATGGCGATGGAAGCGCCGGCATGAGCGACATCGTGCGCGACCCTCAGGATCTCGCTGGCCTGCGTCCGCTGAACGCCTATGGGTACTCGAAGCAGCTGTTCGACCAGCATGCATTGACGCATGGCCTGCTGGATCGGATCGTCGGCCTGAAATTCTTCAACGTGTTCGGGCCGAACGAAGCGCACAAAGGCGACATGCGCAGTCTGGTGCAGAAGGCGTATGAGCAGATCCGCGACACGGGCCGGGTGGGACTCTTCAAGAGCTATCATCCCGCGTACCATGACGGGGAACAGCGACGCGACTTCGTCTACGTGAAGGATGTCGTCGCGATGACGCTCCATCTCGCGACACAGCCATCTGCCGGCGGGATGTACAACATCGGCTCGGGCATCGCGCATACGTGGCTCGATCTGGCCGGCGCGCTGTTCGCCGCGATGGGGCGCGAACCGAGCATCGATTTCATCGACATGCCGGAGGCAATGCGGGATCGCTACCAGTACTTCACACAGGCGGACATTTCGCGAGCGCGGGCGACAGGGTTCGCCGCTCCGATGACGCCCCTGAGTGCTGCCATCGCCGACTACGTCACGGTCTACTTGCAGCCGGACAAGCGGCTCGGCGACGAATCCCATTCCATGACGCAGCGCTGACGGTCATCCAGCGCTAGCAACTGTCCCATGCGAATCCTGTTCGTCGAGGACGATACACAGCTCCGATCCACACTCGCGCGCGGACTCCGGGAATCCGGACACGACGTCGACGAAGTTGCGTCCGGGCTCGATGCGCTGACTTCCGAGGCCGCTGGCGGCTTCGATATCGTGATTCTGGATGTCTTGCTGCCTGGACTCGACGGCATCACGGTGTGCCGGCGCATGCGCGAGCGCGGGAGTAGGGTGCCGATTCTCATGCTGACCGCTCTCGACGCGGTCGAGCAGCGCATCACCGGTCTCGACGCAGGCGCGGACGATTATCTCACGAAACCGTTCGACTTCGGTGAGCTGCTGGCGCGCATACGCGCCGTGTCCCGCCGGCGAGCGCAGGGTGCGGGCGACGGAGCAGGTGATGCCGGCGCTGACCGTTTGGTGGTGGGCGACCTGGTGATCGATACCGCCCGTCACCGCGCCCGCCGGGGCAGTCGCGACATCACGCTGACCGCCACGGAGTTCGCGTTCCTGGCATATCTCGCGCGCAATGCGGGCCGCGTGGTGAGCCGTGCGGAGCTGATGGAGCACGTCTGGGAGGACACCCGCAATACGTATTCGAACATCATCGACGCCTATGCGAGCCGCCTGCGCCGCAAGATCGACGACGGCGAATCGCTGTTGCTGTTCACGACAGTCCGCGGCATTGGATACATGCTCGAATCACCCGAGCGGGCGGCGCCTCCCGCACAGGAGGACTGAGCGTTGGGTCGCTGGTCGTCGTCGGTCCGCGCACGCCTGACCTGGTGGTACACGGTCGTGCTCAGCGTCCCGCTTGTCGCGTTCGCCGTCGTGTCCTACTTGCTCTTCTCACGTACGCTCGAAAGCCGGACGGACGCCTTCATCAGTGACGCGCTCACCGCATTCTCGCGAGAGCTCGTCGCTGAGCGTCGCGTGCTACCGACGCTTGACGACGCATTTCGCATGACTGTGCGGGAGGTGCGCTTCCGCGACCTCGACATCGTGATCCTCGACGCCGACCTGCAAGTGCTCGCCAAGAGTGCGCCACTCGGCGAAGATCGTGCGGGCGCGACGGATGGTACAGCGAAGCGTACGACGGGACGTACGACGGGACGTACGACGATCAGTACAGGCCCCGACACCCGCGTGCTCGTGGAGAGGTTGCGCGAGCGGTCGACCGACCGCGCTTCGGAAGATCGTGCTGGCCCGGGCGCAAATGCCGCGTTCACCTACGGCGAGCCGATTGGCAGCTTCCGGGTAGGCACGCAGGAGCTGACCGTCGATGGCATGCCTTATCAGCTGGCGGGCGCGTATCCGCTCGCGGAGGTCGAGCAGACACTGGCGCGTATCCGCAGCCTGTTCCTGTTCGCTATTCCGTTGCTTGTGCTCAGTGCGTCGACCGGCGGGTACTTCCTGGCGAAGCGGAGCCTCGCACCGGTGGCGTCGATGAGCGCGCGTGCCGCGGAGATCGGCGCGTCCACATTGCACGAGCGTCTGCCTGCCGAATCGCAAGATGAACTCGGCGACCTCGCGCGCACGGTCAACGGACTGCTCGACCGGCTAGAGGCGTCCTTTGCCCAACAACGTCGGTTCATGGCCGATGCCTCGCACGAGTTGCGCACGCCCACGGCGATCCTGCGTACGGAGGCCGATGTGACTCTCTCGCAGGGGCACCGCTCCGAAAGCGAATACCGTGAGTCGCTCGCGATCATGCAGGACACCGCGCGGCGTCTGACGCGCATCGTCGACGACATCTTTCTGCTCGCACGCGCGGACGCGGGACATCTCGTCATGCATCCGGAACTCGTGCACCTGGAGGACGTCGTGCACCATGCGATGCGCGGTGTGCGGCAGCTCGCCGAGCGTCGTCAAGTCGCCCTCGTGCTGGAGGCCGTCGTCGAAGCCCCGCTCGTCGCCGACGCGGACCTGCTCGGGCGCGTTCTGCTGAACCTGCTGGACAATGCCATCAAGCACTCGGCACCCGGTGACACGGTGTCGGTTCGGATGTCCAGCGAGGGCGCGGAGCAGGGGCATGCGGTGACCGTTGCGGACACCGGACCCGGCATTCCCGCTGCGGAGTGGGAGCGGGTGTTCGAGCGCTTCGTGCGCCTCGACTCCGTGCGCTCCAGGTCGGAGAACAGCGCCACGAGTGGTGCCGGGCTCGGGCTCGGCATTGCAAGACGAATCGCGGAAATGCACCGCGGGCAACTCGAGCTCGTCGAATCGAGGCTGGGTCGCACCGTGTTCCGGTTGACGGTGCCCGACGAATCGACCCCGCTTGTTGGCGTCGCTGACCGTGCGTAGAGTACGGGTCATTCATGACTTGTTCATGAAGCCCATTCCTGTGTCTCTGACGTGCCTTCGACGTGCCGATGCGCTCCTCCCCCGTTACGGCCCGCACTGCTGCTCTCGTACTCGGTTCCATGCTGTCCGTCGCGAGCGCCAGCGCCGCGCACGGTCAACGGACTGCTCGACCGGCTAGAGGCGTCCTTTGCCCAACAACGTCGGTTCATGGCCGATGCCTCGCACGAGTTGCGCACGCCCACGGCGATCCTGCGTACGGAGG